>JABDFZ010000010.1 GCA_013286325.1 Bacteroidota bacterium
ACCCACCCGTTTATCTCAATCTATATGCACTTATTTCCGTTAACCGTGCTGATTATGTCGACTCGTTAAAACACCTGGCCTTTATTATCCAGTTTTTTCAAAATCAGAATGTTTTTACCCCTACTACCTACCCCTCTCTCGATATAAGAATAGAAAAACTGATTGCCGATTTATACACTGTAAATTTTGAGCAGCTGAATCAAATATGGAGCGTATTGGGCGGTAAGTACCTGCCATCGGTAATATATAAGATCAGACAGATCACAATTGATGAGGATGCAATAGATTACGAAGCAGGCTTTATAAAAGAAGTAGATTTTAACGAAACACTAATACAGGCAATTTCATGAATCTGAAGTACGCAATAGTATTTATGGTACAGATCCTGAACGATTATTATACTGATCTTCAGTGTGCTGATCTTGATATTACCCCAACAGATGATACTGTGGCAATATTGAATGGGCAGCGAATGCTCTATAAAACTATAGGTAATAATTTTGTGGTGCTTGTTAAGGTTGATGACTCGGGTAAGCCATTTATAGCACTTGATCCAACAGTCAAACTGCGGTTTAATATTGGCATAAACAATACCGATTTCATCAACTATACCAACATAAATTACCGTCCGCTAACTCAGGGCAAATATTACTTTACCAATATTAATCAAACTACGTTAAACACAGTTTTGTATCTGAGCGCAGCTGTTTCTTTGTATAAAAATACAAACACATATTCCATTGGCGATTTAGCAGCAGATGGCAGCAATAATGTATACGAAGCCATAAAAGGGAGCAGCAAAACAAATAAACATGCCTTAACCGATACCGCTTACTGGAGAAATAAGGGCATAGCCCAATATGTTAACGGAAATGATGCCATAGCATTTACAGGCAGTAATTGCATAATCACCACTGCTTCAGCAAGCGATTTTACCATCAAGATTTACGGGTTAACAACAGCAACTAGCGCTTACACTACCCTGTTAGCTACCACAACACAAAATTTTCCAATAGCTCAAACTTCTGTAGCGGTCGATTTAACAGGCATGACTTATGGTAAATACAGGATCTCTGTCAACGGAGTCGACACGTTTGTTTATTATGATGAAGTAGCTGTTAAGCAAAACAATGCCGGGATTATCGAAATTTTCAATTACCTGCCAGTAGCAAACGATTTTGCTTTGTTCGATACCTCCGGTGTACCGAAGCAAAAAACATTTACCGTGCGCTTTGCAAACCGCAGTGCAATATGGAAATATATTACCCGCACAACCGATATAACCGCTATAAAAGATACCACTGCAGCATACAAGTTTAACACCGTTGCCGCCAGCAAGGTTTTTACATCCGATGTACCCATACCCTTTAGCGACCACCCCATAGTTACCATTTCTGTTCATAGCGCTACACTTGGCAATGTGACCCATATTGGTAATCCGGGCGCTAACAGGTTAAGTAACATTACACAAAGCGGCGAAATATATTATTGCACAGAAAAGTATTTAAACTTCTAAATAAAAAATAAAACTTAAATCACATGGCAGCATCTTACAAAACACCGGGTGTCTATATCGAAGAGATATCAAAATTTCCGCCATCGGTAGCGGAGGTCGAAACAGCCATACCTGTATTTATCGGGTATACACAGCAAGCTGTTAAAAACGGCAGTTCGTTAGCTAACATACCCACCAAAATTTCGTCATTGATGGAGTATGAAAGCTATTTTGGCGTAGGTTTTAGTCCGCAGCAGGTAAAAGTTGTGCTCGACCAAAACAACAATTACGCTTTAAAATCCATCTCGATCGACGTTGACAAACGGTTTTACATGTATGATAGCGTGCACATGTTTTATGACAATGGCGGCAACGAGTGCTATATAGTTTCGGTTGGTTTTTATACCGATCCGTCTACAACACCACCAACCGTAAATACAATTACTGTTGGTAACCTGAATACAGGCCTTGCTGCTGTCGAAAAAGAAGATGAGCCAACAATCATCCTCTTCCCTGATGCAGGGGCACTTCCGCTTACCCAGGAATCTGATTTCTATGGCCTTCAGCAGGCTGCATTAATGCAATGCGCCAAGCTGCAGGACAGAGTTGCTGTATTTGACCTGTTCGAAAGGGGCTCAACGGATATAACCACACCGGTTGCCAACTTCAGGAACTTTATCGGTATAAACACCCTGAGTTACGGTATGGCTTATACCCCATGGATCTACTCCAGCTTTGACAAGAATATAGACTATACCCAATTTTTTGATAATGACACCACACATCATGATCATGGGGTATTCCAGGCTGACGGTACAACCAAAATAACCAACCTGGCTACCTTAACGTCAGACAGTAATTTAAACTCGCTGGTTACCATCCTCGAAAACTCACTTGCCGATGCAACAAAAGCCAAAGCTTATATTACCGGCCTTATCACAACATTAACAGGCACTGCTTACCCATCGCTCGATGATGCTTTTAAAGCCGTTGCGAACAATGTTTTAGCTGCTGATACAGCTGCTCACCTCACCACAGCAATGACAGCATTATTCGCATTTGTGAGGGGTGTTGCATTAGGTGTTGAAAGCACATGGAAAAGTGCTACCTATTTCAAGGGTGCGCAGCTTACCAATGATGTAAAATCATACGGTGTTTCCGAAAACTTATGGCGTGGAGGTGTAAAAGCCCTGATAGGCGTTGAAAAAAATACAACTCCAACGGGAATAGACAGTGAAACTGAGGCTTCTATAAACACCTCATATAGCGATGTTACCTGGCTGGGCGACGTTATGACAAACATACACTCAAACGGGTTTGATTATACATTGGCTGGTGCAGCTACTCAAAAAGACGAGCTTACGATGATAATTAATGATGTTGCAAAGGCATATAATAAAATATCGGCTTTTGTTACTACCATCTTTAATTCGGCAAGCAATTATGTATCAATCAATCAGGATAACCTTTACAATACACACCCTATAATCGGCAATATTGTAACTACTATTGAGAGAGAGCTGAACAGGATCCCGCCAAGCGGTGCTATCGTAGGGATCTATGCCCGTACTGATGCTTCAAGGGGTGTATGGAAAGCGCCTGCAAATGAAAGTATCAATTCAGTAACAGGCCCGGTTTATGCCATCAGTAATGATGATCAGGCTGGCTTGAATATCGACCCTATAGCCGGTAAATCAATCAATGCCATCAGGGCCTTTACAGGCAAAGGCATCCTGGTTTGGGGTGCCCGCACACTGGCCGGTAATGATAACGACTGGCGTTATGTTAGCGTACGCCGTTTTGCTGTTATGGTTGAAGAAAGTTGTAAAAATGCAGCCGGTGGCTTTGTGTTTGAGCCAAACGATGCCAATACATGGGCAAAGGTACAGGGTATGCTCGAAAACTTTCTTACCCTTCAATGGCGCGCAGGTGCATTGCAGGGCTCAAAAGCAAGCGATGCTTTTTATGTATCGGTAGGCTTAAACAAAACAATGAGCGGAATTGACATATTGGAAGGCCGTATGATAGTAGAAATAGGCATGGCAATAGTTCACCCTGCCGAATTTATCATTCTGCGCTTTAGCCAGATAATGGCCCAGAGTTAATTAACACCATGTAAAACAAATTTAAAACTTTAAAACCTTTCAAAAATGGCATATCCTCTTCCTAAGTTTCACTTCCAGATTGAATGGGGTGCAGCACGTATTGGCTTCACTGAAGCCACAGGGCTTGATAAACAAATAGAAGTAATTGAATACAGAGAAGGCAGTAGCCCTAACTACAATAAAGTTAAACTGCCAGGGCTTCATAAATTCAGCAATATTACCCTTAAACGGGGTATTATGAAAGAGGACTACAAAGACTTCTTTTTATGGATAAATGACATTAACCTGCGCGGTTGAAAATTTCCTGTTTTCAAAAGCATCTTTACACCAATCTATTATGGCGCTGTCAAGCAACATTCCTCTCTTTAGGCTCAGATCGGCATATTTTGTGCGTACAGGTAGTTTGTGTTCGAAACGGTTTTCACCGCCTTCTTTGTACGATTCAACATCGTACTCCACATTGAGGCCGCTTACTGATTGAAAACGGACATCGTTATCATTACCAATACCTACAAATTCTACTTTAAAATGAAAGCCTACCGGGGGGTAATATCCCCCGGCAGAAACTGAATCACTCCCGGCCATAATTATTCTACTGGTGCTTTAACTAACAGGATATTACATTAACATATCAAAACCTTCGTGTGCCAGTTCAAGGGTTTCAATGGCGACTTCGTTGCCATCTGCCTTAAGATCACTGGCCTGAACTTTTACAGGCCATGCCTGCATTACTTTCCAGGAGATTACCGGTTTGTGGTCTTCTCCGAGTAAGCTGATAGTGAGGTCGCGTCTGTCAACGGTTTGCAGGTTAATGTTACGCTTTTAAATGAGCAGCATCAGCCCCTCAAAACCTGGACAATATTCAATGCATGGCCAAAAAAATGGGCGGTATCCGATTTTAACGCAACGGAAAACGGGGTTGTAGTTGAAACGCTGGACCTAAGCTTTACTTATTTCACCACAATGTAAGCCAAATTATGCCAATAGAGATAAGGGAGTTGACGATAAAAGTAACAGTGGATCAGCCAAGCCCGCAGGCGCAGCAACCAGGTGGCGGCGCCCCGGCGGCTGGTGGTGGTGCTGCAGCTGGCGGTGATAAGGATAGCGTATTGGCACAATGTGTTGAGCAGATTTTAGACATCATGAAAAATAAACGTGAACGGTAAAATTCAACCGGTACTTCGATGGAAAAAGTAACAATCAGAGCATATAATGATCAGGATTTTGACGAAAGCCACTTTGTGAGCGATCCGGCAAATCCGTTTACTGCATTGATCAATCCTGAAACTTACGCACTCGATTATAAGGTTGAATTTACCGCCGGGCAAGGACATGGCACCAGCGCCGCTCATCAGCGGTTCAATTTTAAGGCTCCCGAAGAAATGAGCTTCGAGTTTCTGTTCGATAACACAGGCATAATTGATAATCAGCCCAAACCCAACATACACGATGATATAGAAGGCTTTAAAAAGCTATTGCTGGAGCTCGACAGCGAAAGCCATGAGCCCAGGCATTTTAAAATAGCATGGGGCACTTTTATTTTCAAAGGCAGGTGTACTGCGCTTACCATTACTTATAAACTGTTTGATGATACCGGTGCACCGATAAGGGCGGTTTGCAAAACCACCTTTAAAGGCAGTATTGATGAGGTACTGCGGGTAGCCCAGGATAATACACACAGCCCAGATATCACTCATTACCGTAAAGTAAAAAGCGGCGAAACATTGCCCTGGTTATGTTACCTGGTTTATGGCGACAGTAAGTATTACTTACAAGTAGCCAAGGTTAATAACCTTACCAATTTTAGAAATTTAGAACAAGGGCAGGAACTTTTTTTTCCGCCCATAATTAATACTCAAACAAATGCCTAACGAAGGGACCATACCATCAGAAGCGTCAAAAAGTGTATGTACCTACACGCTTTTATCGGCAGGGACAGCGTTAAGCCGTACCTACCAGGTTCTTTCAATTACGGTTAATAAAGAAGTTAACAGAATCCCCTCGGCCACACTGATTATAGTAGACGGCGAGGCGAGTAAACAAACATTTGCCATAAGCAATACAGGTGATTTTGAACCGGGTAAGGAAATTGAGATAAAGGCAGGTTACAAAGGCACGGAAGAGACAATTTTTAAAGGCATAGTAATTAAACACGGTATTAAGATACGCCAGAGCAGCAGCGTACTTATAGTTGATTGCAAGGACAAAGCAGTAAAAATGACCACTATCTGTAAAAATAAATACTTTAAAGATGTTAAGGACAGTGATGTTATTGAACAGCTGATAGGTACTTATGGCCTGGATAAAGATATAGCTGCGACCGATCTGCAGCATAAAGAACTGGTACAATATAACACTACCGACTGGGATTTTTTAATGTGCCGTGTAGATACCAATGGGTTATTATGCATGCCCAACGATGGCAAAATAACTGTGGCCAAACCTGATTTTTCTTCAGCCTCGGCATTAACTGTGCAGTATGGCACAACAGTGCATGATCTGGACGCCGAAATAGATGCCCGCCTGCAGTTTACCGGGGTAAAGGCTACCGGATGGAGCCAAAGTGATCAAGCTGTTGACACTGTTGATGCAGCCGATCCCGGCGTCCCGGAAGCCGGAAACCTTACTGCCTCAACATTATCAGGTGTAATTGGCGGTGACGAATTTTTACTTACCCACAGCGGCAGCCTTGTTGAGCAGGAATTACAGCAATGGGCAAATTCAAAGCTGCTCAGGCATCGCATGGGAAAGGTACGCGGCAGGGTAACGACCGATGGTACTTCGGCAATATTACCCGGTAAAATGATCCAGATAAATGGCGTAGGCGACCGTTTTGCAGGTAATTTATACGTAACTGCCATACGCCACGAAATACAAAAAGGTAACTGGTTAACCACCATGCAATTTGGTGTAGAACCCGAATGGTTTGCCCAAACATACGAAGTAGAACAGCCTTCGGCAGGCGCATTGATACCTGCTATACAGGGGTTGCAAATTGGGATTGTAACGAAGTTGGAGAGTGATCCGGATGGTGAGAATCGCATACAGGTGCGTATACCGGTTATTGACACACAGGACGACGGGATATGGAGCCGGGTATGCACGCTGGATGCGGGCAACAACAGGGGCACATTTTATT
Source organism: Bacteroidota bacterium (assembly GCA_013286325.1). Lineage (GTDB taxonomy): Bacteria > Bacteroidota > Bacteroidia > Sphingobacteriales > Sphingobacteriaceae > Mucilaginibacter. The sequence goes on from JABDFZ010000010.1 coordinate 6,740, forward strand.
TGCCTGAGATTGGCGACGAAGTGATAGTTGGTTTCATAAATAATGATCCGCGCCATGCAGTAACATTAGGAATGGTAAACAGCAGTAAAAACCCTGCTGCCCTTACCGCTGCCGATAAAAACGACGAGAAAGGATATACCAGCCGCAGTGGTATGAAAATGATATTTAATGATGATAAAAAGACCATCGACATTGAAACGCCTGCCGGGAATAAGTTTTTAATATCCGAGGATGAAAAGGCCATTAAAATGACTGATCAGAACGGCAACAAGTTTACGATGGATAAGGATGGGATAAAGTTGGAAAGCATAAAGGACATTGTATTAAAATCACAAAACGACTTTAATGCTTCGGGATTGAATGCAACGCTTAAAGCCGATACACAGGCTACGTTAAAGGGAGGTTCGGGAGCTGAGTTATCATCAGGTGGTAGCACAGCTGTAAAAGGAAGTATGGTTCAAATAAATTAACAATTAAAATATAAAAATATGCCGGCAGCAGCAAGAGCAGGAGACATGCATACATGCCCATTAGTTACAGGGGTAGTGCCGCACGTAGGCGGGCCAATATTGCCCCCGGGATGCCCTACTGTACTTATAGCGGGCATGCCTGCTGCAAGGGTTGGAGATATGCTCACCTGCACAGGGCCTCCTGACACGATTTTACAGGGCTCGTCCACCGTAACAATTGGTGGCATGCCTGCAGCACGAATGGGCGACCCTACGGCACACGGTGGTACAATAATATTAGGCGCGCCCACAGTAATGATTGGTGGTTAAACAATTTAAAATAAGAAGATTTTGGCACAGCAAACATATACCAACGACGACTTTTTAGGCAAGGGCTGGAGCTTCCCTCCCACTTTTAACATACAAAGTAAAAGTGTGGAAGTAACCGCCAAGGAAGTTGACATACAAAAAAGCCTCGAAATATTGCTTACAACAACCATAGGAGAGCGTGTAATGGAACCGAAATATGGCTGTAACATGGGTGACCTGGTTTTTGAACCATTAAACACAACTACAAAAACAATAATTATAGATCGCATACAAACTGCCATTCTATACTTCGAGCCACGCATTGATGCAAAAAATATAACCCTCGATACCACTTCCGAAACTGAGGGCCTGGTATTGGTGGTAATTGAATATATGGTGCGCAGCAGTAACTCGAGGTTCAACTTTGTCTATCCATACTATAAGGACGAAGGAACTGAAATACAAATTATAACAACAAATACACAGGTAGCCTAACAAAAAAATATATGGCCTGCAACGAATATAAAAATCCTTTACAGCGTGGTGGTACTGACCAGCAACAACGACAGCTTGCTGCGCTTAAAAGCGATTATGTATTGATAGACGAGCGCGATTACAAAGAATGGATTGTATTTGCAAACCAGTTTGCTGCCTACATAAATTATTACGATGAAACCAACAATGCTACCAACAGCTGGCAGCCATTCTTTAATTCGGATATCTCTGCAGTTATAGGCACTATTGCCATACAGGATATAAACGAATACCGGCTGGCCATTAAGGAAAAATTTGATGCCATACGTAACCCGGTAAATAAAACCAATACCAATCTTTTAAAAGGAACTTTAAACGACCTGTTTAGTGGGGTAATGACCTTAACACTGGCTTTGGATTTTTACTGCTTTAAACTTCCTGATAACAACCCGCTTAAAGCTACCATTCAAAACCTGATAACTACAAAACTTCAAAAATCATTAACAACGTTATTATCCTATTATAAGGCAGCATACAATACTAATCATACCTTATCCCTGGTAAAAGATACAGACAACAGTAAGTGGATCATATTAAACCATGCAGTCGAAAATCCGCAGACTATATTAACTACTGAAAATCTTTCAGCAATCTGGCTTACTGGTAGTACTTCGTTAAAAACTTACTACCAATCTATTCCCGTTAACGCAAAAATATTTGGTACTGCAGCTACAGCCGAAGAAAAGATCATACATGCCTCAAATCACAATCTGTTTACAGGTGTTTTCGATACTTTTTTGCAGATATATACCCGCATTATAAACGAAGCTGAAAGCCAGCTATTAATTACGCTTGCTTCGGATAATACACACACACCGCATTACGCATTATTTATCACCTTCCTTAAACTGTTTAAGGTAGCCCGCGAAAGCCTTAATACTTTAACGCAACGCCATCTCGATTTTTATTATCAGCAGGTGTTGCAACTTGTACCAAAAAAAGCAACGGCAAGCAGCGCACACGTTGTGCTGGAGCTTGCCAAGCAGGTTGATGAGTTTATGCTGTCGAAAGGCACTGCTTTTAAAGGGGGGAAGGATGGCCTGGGTAAAGATGTTGTGTTTACGCTTGATGATGATACTGTATTTAATAAAGCTGTTGTAACTAAGTTAATGAGCCTTTACAGAGGCGATAGTAACGACAAAATTGGCACAGTAATTAATGATGGCAGATGGTTTGCCTCACCGGTTGCTAATAGCGATAATGGTTTAGGTGCAAAATTAACCTCGGTAAATAGCGAATGGCACCCGTTCTTTAATAAAGTATACACCGATGGTTCATTATCTGCTATTAATATGCCTAAGGCACAGGTTGGTTTTGCAATTGCAAGCAGTTTTCTGTTTTTGAACGAAGGGCTACGTGCCGTTAGCCTTAATCTTACTTTCACCGATAAAACTTTATCCATCCCTAATCATTCAGTTGAGTGTTACGTTACCACTGCCAAAGGCTGGTACAAAGTACCGGATGGTTCTGTAACCGTTCTTCCGGCAAAAAACAGCGCGTCGCAAAACTGCTCATCGGTAAATTTCACCTTGCAGGGTAACGAACCTGCTATTGCAAACTATGATATCACTTTACACGGAGGTACATTTAAAAGCCCGCTGCCGATAGTAAAAGTGTATCTTAAAAATGAAGATGCTACCCCCTATCCATACGACGATTTAAAGCATTATATCCTCGAATCGGTAGAAGTTAATGTAGCAGTAGGTGGGAATGATATCTCACAACGGAACAACAACGGCTTAAAACAATTGCTGGTATCGGGCGATAGCGGCCCGTTTGATCCATCCAAACCCTTTCAACCATTTGGGGCTGCTCCAAGGGCCGGGGCATCTTTTGTTATAGGTAACAAAGAGGTATTCAGTAAAAAAGGCGCTAAAGTTTTAATAAACCTCGAATGGGCTAATATCCCTTCTGATTTCACCCAAATCAGCTATCCAGCCAGCAATAATATCCCTCCTGCGCATCTCGAGCAGATCAGTAACGGCTCGTGGGTAAAGGATGACGACCTTACTATATTCAGCTGGGGCTCGCCATGGAATTCGGTAACCAATTCCTTCTACGAGGCTTTTAAACTGGATGACGGGACGATTGTTGATTACAGCGCCCCTTATACTGCCTATGACAGCAACAGCATTAACGGCTTTTTAAAAATAACCATCGATAAAGATCTTGGCTTTGATCAATACCAGGCAGACCAGATTGCTTATTTAATTACCTTGGCTAATAAAGGCACCTGGGACCCTACCAAACCCATTCCATTTAAACCTTACACACCTACTATAAAATCTATTTATATCAGCTATACTGCTGGTACAAATAGCAAATTAAATCAGGCTAGCCAGGACGAATTTGATGCGCGTACAGCCCAGTACTACCATCTTTCGCCCTTTGGCGAGGCCGAGCAGAGCACATGGTTAAACCCTAATCAAAATGATGTTTATGTATTCCCGCAGTTTAATCACGCTGAGGAAAGTTCTGTTGTTGATGATATTGCCGAGTTTTTAATCGGCATTGAAAATTTAACGGCAGAACAAAGCGTAAATATCCTTTTCCAGGTAGTTGACGGCACCAGCGATCCGGTGGTTTCTATCTTTAAAAACCTTATCACCTGGAATTATCTTTCAAACAATACATGGAAGGCATTTACCGACCAGCAAGTAGTAGATAATACCAACTATTTAAGGCAATCGGGCGTTATCTCCTTTCAGATCCCAACGGGTGCCACTACCGATAATACATTGATGCCCGCAAATTATTTGTGGATAAAAGCATCCATTTCTATCCCAACCGATCCTAAAGCTCCTCCCGGTTCCAATAAGCCCGGAGCGGTATGCAAGTTATTAGATGTACTGGCACAGGCAGCACAGGTAACATTCGTCGACAACGGCAACGATCCGGCTTTTTTAAGCACAGCATTGCCAGCCAATACCATCAGCAAACTAGTAGACACGCAGAGCACAATAAAAAAGATCACACAGCCCTACCCTTCTTTTGGCGGTAAGCCTGTTGAAAATAATGTAAGCTTTTATCAGCGTGCCAGCGAGAGGCTGCGCCATAAAGACCGCGCAATTACCATTTGGGATTATGAACGGCTGGTATTAGAGGCCTTCCCCGATATTCATAGGGTAAAATGCCTTAACCATACCAGCTATAATAACGGCAAGTTAAACGAGGATGCGCCTGGCTATGTAACCGTAATTACCATTCCCGATTTAACCAATCATAACGAAATAAACCCATTGCGCCCTTATACCAATGCCGATACCATTGGAAAAATACAGGCTTACCTGCAGCAACGCATCTCGTGCCAAGTTAACCTGAATGTTAACAATCCCATTTTTGAGGAGGTGCAAATGGTGTTTAAGCTGAAACTGGTGGAGGGAAAAGATTACAGCTACTACAGCAAATTACTAAAAGACAGCATCACCCGGTTTTTAAGCCCATGGGCTTACGGGCAGGCCGACGATGTGCAATTTGGCGGTAAAGTTGAAAAATCGGTATTGATAAACTTTATCGAATCGCAGCCTTATGTTGATTATATAACCGATGTTCAGTTATTCCTGTTAAGCTCCGATCCAAATGTTGTTCCCCAGGATCAGGACGAAATAACTGCAACAACAGCTATATCCATATTGGTTTCGGTACCGGCAGATAAGCACAAGGTCACAGAAATTGACGATGCAGATGCAGCAGAGAATACGGTAACGTGTACAGATACTTATAAAATATAAACCTGATCATACAATTGTAATGGCAGATAATGTAACCATATTAAAAAATCCACAATTGCCGGCTTCGCAGGATTATAATTATCTGCGGGCACAGGGGATGGAATACATAGAAGCCCTGGGCAATGCCCTTTGGACCGATTATAACATACACGATCCGGGTATTACTATACTCGAAGCACTATGTTACGCCATAAGCGACCTTGGTTACCGTTCATCGTTTGATATTAAGGATATTATAGCCTTGCCGCCCAAACAGGCTCCTGATCCGGATATGCAAGCGCTGTACACTGCTAAAAACATCCTAACAGTTAACCCCTGGACAACAAGCGATTTCCGCAAACTGATGATTGATGTTGATGGCGTGAAAAACGCCTGGATGAATTGCCTGCAATGCCCCTGCGATATATTCCTGTATGCCAACTGCCTTAAAAGTGCGTTACAGTACACTCCAACCGATCATACGGTAATTATAAAAGGAATGTATGATGTAAAGGTGGAGTTTGAGGACGATGCTACAGAAGGAGACCTTAACAGCGGCAAAATTTTACATACATTTTATTTTATAAGCGATGTAGTGAATAATATCACTTCATCGGCAGTGATCGAAATGCGCCTGCCATCGCTCAAAGCCCTGGAGGGTGATGATGCCTTAATGGCCTACTTTACCAGCCCTGTAAGTGCTTTGCAATCAGTTGATACACAATTCATATCGGGTAATAAAAATGATAACACAGATATTCCCCAGGCCGATCTGGGCAAAGCCTTGCGGAACCCGCTTTATGCCACATTTAACATCACGCTCGATCCGTTACAGGTAAACTTGCCGGGCGGCAACCAATTGCTAATGGTTGATAAACCTTTTACCATTTGGTTTAACAACGATGCAGATAGAAAAGCTATTCAGTTAGCTGATATAAAAGCAGCAATAAATGATATTACCGATCAGGGTATCATTTATAATTATTTAGAGAAAATAAAATCGGCCAACATCATTATTGCGGCAGTTAGGGACACATTGCAGGCCCACAGGAACCTTTGCGAAGATTACTGCAACATTACTGCTGTTGAAACTGAGGATATAGCCATTTGCGCCGATCTAGATGTTACAGCCGACAGTGATATTGAACAAATACTGGCACAGGCTTATTACCTGATTGATCAATACTTTAGCCCGAATATTAATTTCTACTCTTTAACCGAGATGGTACAATCTGGCTTACGGATTGATGAAATATTTGATGGGCCACCGCTAAACAGCGGTTTTATAAAAGACGATCAGTTACAAGCCGCACAACTGAAAACCGAGCTGCATACTTCAGACATCTATGCCATATTAATGAATATCCCGGGAGTATTGGCTGTGCGCGATCTGGTGCTGTCGCCTTACAACGATGAGGGTTTCCGCCAAAAAGGCGAGGCCTGGGTACTTGGTGTTGATCCGGGCAAACAAGCCCGGCTTTATGTTAACGGCAGCAAATTCCTGGTATTTAAAAATGGCTTACCATTTTTACCTAATAAGTCCGAACTTGAGGATACACTAAATGTGATCAAAGGCAATAACCTTCGCCCTAAATTTGCAGCCGGCGAAAATGAGCTGCCTGTACCCGTAGGTAAATATCAGCCGCTTACCGAATACTTCCCGGTACAATACTCCTTACCGCAAACTTATGGCGCCGGCTATTTTGGTCTGCCGTCAAATGTAAGCGATCAGCGTAAGGCACAGGCCCGGCAGCTTAAGGCATATCTGGTATTTTATGAGCAGCTTCTGGCTGATTACCTTGAACAGCTAAGCCATGTTAAAGATTTGATGTCGTTAAGTACCAGCGTTAATAAAACCTATTTCAATCACATATTTACCAACAGCGAAATAAAGGATATAGAATCTGTTTATACTATAACACAGGCCGATCTTGATACCTTAAACGAAAGCCAGACTACGTTTTTGAGCCGCAGGAACAGGTTTTTAGATATGCTGATGGCGCGTTTTGCCGAGCAGTTTAATGATTATGCCTTAATGCTTTACAGCTATACCGACAATAAAAAAATAGCTGATGAAATATTAATTAACGATAAGATAGCATTTATAAAGGATATCCCTTTTACCAGCAGCAACCGCGCAAGGGCTTATAATTATAAAGATGCCGCCAATATTTGCAGCGATAACAATATAGCAGGTATTAAAAAGCGTATCGAGCAGATTTTGGGCTTGAAACAATTTGATGATTACATTGATGTATTCGACATTACAGATACTGGCGGCAACCCTATAAAACGCCCATGGAACTTAACAGATGATGATGGTAAAGTATGGCTGGTGAGCAAAGCCGATTATTTGAGCTACCAGCCCGAAGATGCCCGCCTAAAAGCCAAGATTGACGCCAATAATGCTATCAAATACTTTACCGATGCTACCAAATATTCAGTAAAAAAGATCAGCGGGCATTGGAATATACTGGTTAGCAATAATGTAAGCCAGGTAATTGCACAATATCCAGCCACTTTCAGCAAAAGCGCTGATGCTACTGCTTATATAAGCGTTATAGTAACCTTTATACAGGACCTTGTTGCAGCCAATAAAATATTTGTTGTTGAACATTTATTATTAAGGCCGCACAACCGGCCGGGTGGTGTTATTGCGGGTGGCGATGCTTTGTTGCCTATTTGTATCACTGCAAATTGTAATATATGTGGCGATGAAGACCCATACAGTTTCCGCCTGACTATAATAATGAACGGCGAAAACGGGTTAGCAAATTCGGGCATACAATTCCGCCGCTTTGCCGAGAATACCATACGGATGGAAGTACCCGCACATTTGGGTATCAAGATCTGCTGGGTTTCAAACGCGCAGTTACAAACATTCGAGAAACTATACTGCGCATGGGAAAACGAGCTGGCCAAGCCAATTCCCGATGTTGTACTGTTAAGCAATAAACTCAAAAGTCTGATAGACGAGTTTAGCCAGTTAAAGAATATTTATCCAAAAGCTACACTGCACGATTGTGTGGATGGAGACGACCAAAAGAGTGTGTTTTTAAATCAAACTGTTATTTAAAATAATTTGTTATGCAGCCTTCGCAATTTAACTATCCAGAGTTTGTGGCCGACCAGGTGCTCACGAGTACCAATCTTAACGACCTCTTTTCCTACCTCGATGAGCAGGAAAGGCTAACGCGCGCTAACCTTATTGGGATTGGCGTTGTTTGCGGACTGGAAATAACAGTAAATGCCGCCGGTACGCAGCTTACCATATCTCCGGGTTGTGGCATTACATCAGGTGGGTATCTGGTTACCTATCCAGGTGCTACACTTACCGAGTATAAATCGTATAATGCGATTAAACCTATCAATTACGAAAAATTTGTTAATATCCCGCTGCAAAAACAACTCTACCTGTTAGATCAGCTTTTTGAAAGCGCTGTAACCGACGGCACAACTCAGCTAAGTAATGCATATCTGCAGGATAAAGTAGTAATGCTATACGTTGAACTGCTGGAAAACAGTGTAAAAAATTGCGATCCAGGCAGTTGTGACGATAAGGGCAAAAATGTTGATATCAGCTTTATACCGCTGCTTATCAGCAAAACAGATGCTGCCGCGCTCCAAACAACTGCTTCTGGTTACGATAACAGTGGCTTTCAAACATTGCCTATTTTAAAACTGCCAAGGTTTAATGTACCTGCAAGCATACTGCAGTCAACCACTCAATTGCTCGAAGAATACCGCAAAGTATTAAGCACCACACTGATAAGCAACATTCAAACAGCATTAACAAAAACTTACAACATATTGCTGCCGCTGATAAAGGACATTTATCCAAATAACCCGTTTGCAACGCTTAATACCGACTTTGCCTTTATAAATAATAATATAACAGCGCTCGAAGCAACCAACCTTCAGTATTATTACGACCTTTTCAGTGATATTGAATTAGCTTACAGCGAGCTTCGCGAAACCGGCATCGAAGTCTTCAGTATGTGTTGCCCAGATATCAATCTTTTCAGGTTACACTTATTATTAGGCGAAGCTGCTACAGGTAATCCGCTTGTAAAATCTGCTTACAGGCAATACTTTATTCCTTCGCCTGTAATGGAATGTCATTGCAAGCAAACACAACAGTTACGCTGGCTGTTTAAGCGTATCCAGTTGTTACTTCAAAATTTTTATGCCAGTTTCGCAGCAAGCGGCAATTTTGGGCAGATATATAATTTCGGACAGCTTTTTAACAATACATTAAATACAACCATTAAAATTACCCCAAGCAGTTTGGGTAAATTCCCACTGGCAAAAAAAGCAATTCCGTTTTATTATCTCCCGGTTGATGGAACCGATAAACTTGTTGATAACTGGGATATTGAAAAAACAGCTAAAGGCGAAGCCGATCTTAATTTGTCGTACAATTCAAACCTTTATGCCACTGAAGACTCCGTGCTCAACCCATTGAATTATGATCTGGAACCGTATAATTTTCTGCGTATCGAGGGTCATATTGGTAAATCATATACAACAGCGTTAAAAAGCGTAATCAACTTAAGGGATACTAACCGCCTTCCGTTTGATGTTGTAATGCTTGGTACCGACCTTGTATCCCTTAAAACGGCATTGGCTGATTTAGGGAAAACAAACACGGTAGAGCACCTGGTTAATAAATATGCAGATCTGACAAAAGGGCCCTGCCAGTTCCAGGACCTAAATGCACAATATGATATTCTTATTGCCGAAATAATCTGCCAGCTATGTAAAACTACAAAGTATTTCTACGGATTAAATTATTTCCAGATGGATAATCCGCCAGCTGGTGTGGTTTCAAAATTACCATTGCTGCACAAATGTGACCCCACATATTTGGTACTGCCCGGAACCATAGGCTTTTTATTTGAAAGATACTACCAGGACTACAAAAATTATAGCATTAATGATGTAATGTTTGCCCGTTTAGAAAATCAGGGTTATTTTAACAATGATAACAATATCTATTTCAGGCTCATATTAGCACTCGAAAATTTATACGAAACCTTTACCTCGACGTTAGGTAATTTTGATTACAATACTTTTTTACTGGCCTATAAAAGGCTAATTGATGTAACTGGTTCAGTAAAAGATGCGCTTACAAATCCGCCGGTTGAAGGTACAGCAGATACTGTGGTACAGCTTGACAGGCTGGTGGCATTATGTATTCTAAGACCTATAGAAGCCCTTTATAAAGATTACCTTATCAGGTGGATCCGTGTGATGATGCTGCAAAAATTCGGATATTTTGCACGTAAACATCCCGGTATTCAGCATAAAGCAGGTGTTCCAATGGGGGGCACGTTTATTATGGTTTATCATGAGTCACCACCGAATGCCACCACAAATACATCTGCTCCGGCACATGGAAATATTGATGTTGGTAATCTCCCGGTTTTTCATGGCACAAGTGTTAAAACATCAGGTAATATAGTAGAAGAAAAAGCAAGCAAGGCTAAAGCCAAAGTATTTAAAGAGAGTGATGGTACCCAGGCGTCCTCCTTTGCCTCAGGCTCAGTAAAAGATACGATGAACACTGAGCAAAAAGCGGCTGCAGGAAGTGCTGTGCATGCAGGCAGCGGGCAATCTTTCCCTATGCCTTCATTTAACATTGGCTCTATATCAAACATTAATGATCTTAAAATTTTTGCAGCAGACAATAAGATACCGTTTGAAGATTTACTTATACTATGGCAACTGAATGATGGCGGAGGTTCTTCTATTGCCGACGTTATTCCTGATATTGCAAACGGAACAGTTATTGCCGATTTTTATTTGCCATACCTCTGCTGTTCAGACTGCCCTCCTATACAATATACAGTTAATGAGGTGCAGGAAAACGTTACTATCTCTTTAAACCCTGCAACATTCTGCAGCGGAGATTCCGCAGCTTATGTCATAACTGTGACCCCAGCAGATAGTGATGTAAGCGGCGAAGGAGTTTCAAAGGATGGTAGCGGCAAATATGTGTTTACCCCGTCGGCTGTCAAATTTGTAAACGCGACCGACAAATCGAAAGATATTACCTTAACCAACAGCGCATTCGGGCAGAGTGTTACTACAAAAGTTACCGTTTTCCAAAAACCAGTAGCCGAATTTACAGCAACAGCAATAGGCGGAGGGAATGTGGTAACCATTGTAAATAACTCATCAGTTTACGCTGATAAATACACATGGGATTTTGGTGATACCCAAACATCGATCGATAAAGATCCCGCGCCACATACTTACGATACAGATGGCCCGTATACAATTTCGCTTATAGCCGCAAATGGCGTTTGCAGCAGCGACAAGGCAACTCAAACGTTTACCATAACTACACCCAATGTAGATATTGAGATGGCTAAAACCGAATTTTGCAGTGATGATCCGGCCAGCTATCCAATTACAGTTAGCCCTGAAGGCACTTCGGTAGATGGTGAGGGCGTAACCTTGCTGCTTAATGTTGGTTATCAATTTTCGCCAAGCCGGGTATCGTTAAATGGCAATCCAAACAAACCTATTGCTATAACTGCAAAGAAAGGCAGCAAGATGAATAGTATTGGTGTTATGGTATTCCAGAAACCTGTTGCAAGCTTTACCCAGCATATTTTTGATAGCAACCCGACTGATGTTATACTTACTAATAATTCATCAGCATTTGCAACCAGCGTCCTTTGGGATTTTAATGATGGCAGTACCTCAACCGAGTTTTCTCCCGGACATCATGTTTATGCAGCCGGCGGCGATTATACAATAAGCTTAACAGTGTACAATGAGAGTTGTCAAACCACGCAGACAGTTCCGGTTACTATTAATTTACCAAAACCAAGCATTAATATTAATCCAAAGGAGTTTTGTCATCGTGATGACAGTAATTATCCCGTTATTACAGGCCCTAACGGTGGCCTGGTACAAGGAGAAAGCATTACATTAGATGACAGTGGCGTTTATCAATTTAAACCTGCTGGTGTTAATTTGAATGGGGCACCGCAAAAGGTTGTAACCTTAACTAATACATTAAATGGCTTCACGGTGCCGGTTGATGTAATTGTTTATGAATTCCCTACCGGGCAGTTTACTTACCAGGCAAACGGGTTAACAGTTTCATTTTTTAGTGCCGGAATAACTCCTGCTACTCAGTTTAACTGGAGTTTCGATACGCAGGGAACTGCAACTGGTCCAAATCCTATGCATACTTTTACCATTCCACAGACTATTAATGTTACCGTTATAGCTACAAATGGTATATGTCAAAATACAATAACCCAACCAGTTACAGTTGGGCAAACCGTAGTTACCCAGCCTGATAAAACCTGCCTGCCTTTGAGCAACGCAATAAAGATGTTTGGCGATCTTAAAAATGTTAACACCAAGTATTTCACCATCTTCGTAAAGGCCACAAAGGGCCAGTATCAGGAAATGCAGGCTTTCTTTGCCGCCATCACCGATGCCGACAGCCTGAGTGTGGCCGATCAGATCACTTTGTTTACACAACAAAACACGGTTGCTTTATTGCTCAAATGGATAACACAGCTTACAGCTATGTTCAAAGAGCAGATAACTTTGGCATCAATTATAGCCAAGCTGATAGATATATTGGAAGAATTGATTGAACATATTGCGTGCATCCAATCTGAAGACATAAATAAAGCTCAATTACCGATGGTTGAACCACTGACTGCGATTTTAAATTTCTGCAACCAGTTTTCAACCATTCTCAGCACAGCCACTGATATTCAGAAAGAACAGTATGCTGCTGCATTACAGTTAATGAACGATTTAATAGCCGATTTAAATGCAGAGGTTGGCCGCACTAATGCAAATCACGAAAATACTACCAAACCAAGGTATGTAGCTTTATTGAAAAAAATAATATTGGCTGTACCTCATTAAATAACCTATTAAACAATTTAATTTTTGGAAACAAAAAGCAGCATAAATAATCTTTCATTTCAATTGCAATACAATGGCAATACGGATGGTATTGCCTTAAAAAAAACCACCGAGAATGTAATTGACCGTAAGTTTTTGCCTGCTTTAGAACAATTATTAGATAAATACAGCCCAGAAGAAAGCGTATTGACCATTGAAAGTATAACCTGCGATGTTAAAGTTGAAGAGAACGATCTAAACGATGTACTCACAAGGAAAATTATGGAACAGTTGGAAAAGCAACTGGTGGAAAAACTTTCGCTGGCACATCAGGATCAAAAGCCGCAATCTATAGAACTGCGTTTCGCTGAGACCCTGTTATTCTATTTGCAAAACGGTTATATGCCCTGGTTCGCAACCATAACCACCAGGCAGCAGCTTAATGAATTTATTATTCGCCTCTCAGGGTCAACAGTAAGTGCAGATATCCCGGATGCATTTTTTAAATTATTAAAACAGGATGAGGTGGTTAACAGGATCTGCAATGATTTTGATGACATCACATTCTGGGCCTTTTTCAGGTTTTTGCTGGCAAATACTAATGAAGCTATAATAAGCATCTGGCAAAAAGATTATACTGTGTTTATTACAGCCAAAAACCTGCGCGTCAATACAGCAGTAATTGCTTATTTATACAAAAGAGCATTGCTAAAAAGTATTGCTTTATACCAAAGCAGCCAGGCACTGCAAGTGTTGGCTGAAGTAAACCAGCAGTTTGTACAATTCTTTTTGGCTGAAGCCGAACTTGAGCATAAGTTATTTACCGGACCATCTCCTGCCGTTTTGCAGCTGGACAGTAAATTAAGCAACCAGGTTTTACAGGAAGAGTTGGTGCAAAAAGCTGCATCCCAAATAAAAGCGACTGAGGCAGACACACTAAATCAAACTAAAGATAAGGCCGAAAAGGATAATGATCCTAAAAAGAAAGATGCTAAATCAGTAAGTGACCCAGTTTATATCAATAACAGCGGGTTGGTAATTATTGCGCCTTATCTTGGTATGTTTTTCAAGAAAATGGATGTTACAGATGATGAAAATAAAATAACAAAACCGGTAAAAGCAATTACATTGCTAAACTACATTGCCACAGGCAGTAAAACCTTTGCCGAATTTGAAATAGTATTCCCCAAATTGCTTTGCGGCCTCGAACCTGATTTTGCACTAACTGCACCCTATACAGTTACACCAAAAGATATTGAAATAATAAACGACCTGCTTACTTCTGTTATCCATAACTGGCCGATATTAAAAAACACCTCGATTGAGGGTTTGCGGGGTACCTTTTTATTAAGAGAAGGAAAACTTACCTTTAAGCATAATACGCATCAACTAAAAGTGCAGCGAAATGCTGTAGATGTTTTACTCGAACAACTGCCATGGAATATCAACATGATTAAGTTGCCCTGGATGGAATACCTGTTAACTGTAGATTGGATATAAAATATGACATCTACCACTGAAAAAACGGCCAAAACAACCAGCATAGCCCCTAAACAGGCTGATGGGACTTGTTTTTTCCGGAAAGCGGAAGACCCCTCATTTTTTCAGTCGAACGATAGGCCGGCATTTTTTTCTGGTGCCGCTATTCAGCCTAAACTATCAGTAAGTACTCCTGATGATCCACACGAAAAAGAAGCGGATCAGGTTGCCGATCATGTCATGCGTATGCCAGATACTGTTGCCACGCCTGTGAATAACAGCGTACAGCAAAGCGATGACCTGCAACGTAAGGAAGAGGAAGAACATACAGAAATACATCCAAAACTGGAAACGCCCGCTATTACCTCTTTGCAATGTAAGCAGCAGGGCCGGTCCATACAGCCCCGTTTAATGCCATCTATTCAACGGAGCGTTAACGAAGAAGCAACAATGGATAGCAGCGATGCTGCTTCGTCCGGATACCATAGCGAAGGCCACTTGTCATTAAAAGCTATGCCGTTGTGCCGCAGCCCTGGCACGCAGGTACATGACCGCGGACCACCAGCTGCAAGCTCAAATTTTGAGTCTGCACTATCTTCCAGTAAGGGGAATGGCAGCGCTTTGCCTTCCGGTACTATGGAAACTATGAATACACGCTTTAATACTGATTTTAGCGGCGTACGCATACATACCGGGTCTACGGCCGAAACATTAAGCAGCAGTATAAATGCACAGGCGTTTACGCATGGCAGTGATATTTATTTCAATACCGGCAAGTTCCAGCCAGGTACTGAGAGTGGCGGCTTATTGCTCGCTCATGAGCTTACCCACACTATACAGCAGGGCAGCGTTTCGCAGCCTGCGCAAGGAAATTCTGTATCAAGGAAACCTATGGTGCAGCGCATGGCCTCTGACCGGCCTGTGCCTTCCCAGTTAAATAACGCCGTAGCAAAAGCTAAAGGTGAGGTTGGTAAAGTAAATGCCAACGAAGCAGGCCCCGACGGTTTCCGCACCGGATGGCCAAGGCTTATTGAATATTTTAAAACCACATTAGGCGAGGATAAAGTTGTTGCCGAAGGCCAGCCTGGCACAGCCGGAGCTGTCTCTGAAGGCGATATTAAAAAGAAGAGAACAGTAGACAATGCGTTGCCGCCTGCAAATCCACGCCCTGCCGACGGGCCATATTCACGTGATGCAATGCCGAGCTGGTGTGGCATTTTCGCATTTTGGAGCCTCCACAAAGGCGGTGTACCGCTTAAAAAGTGGATCATCGGCGGCCCTCCTGCTGTCGACCTGAATGCTGCATATCCACCTGGCTATATTCCTAAAGCAGGAGATATTGCTTATCGCAACGCCTTCTCACATTATGCCCTTGTTGAAAAAGCATCGGGCGATACAGTTACAACTATTAATGGCAATACCTCAGGCGAAAACAACCTTGGCGCGCAGATCCAGGTTAAGGATCATCCGCTAAACACCTGGACTGCATTTTTCGATCCGTTAATGATGATGAATGGTCAGCTGGGTTCGGGTGAAGAGGCAGTCTCGGATGAAAAACCTAAAACATTAAAAGAATTAAGGCAGGAACTATTCCATGTAAACCGTAAGGAAGACCCTGATAACGCAGAGCATGAACACGCTGAGGGGGCCGAAGAAGTACATGTAAATGCAAAACCTGAATTAAGTAGCTGGAGTGTTGATTCCAATGGTTCACTTAATCAGGGCGGGGGTAGCTCCCCTCCTGCCGTACAAACAAAAGAAGAACCTGTTCATAAAGATGAAGAGCCGCAAAAAGATGAAAAACAGCATGAACCGGTAACTCATGAGATCCAGAAGAAGGCAGATAGTGGTGATGAACATGGCGACGCGGATGTACACGCACCTGAGGTTCAGCTCAAGATCAGCAAAAAGGACATACAGCGGTCGTGGCTGGATAGTGCATTATCGGTAGTTAATTCGGCTATTGATTATGTGGGTCAGGGCCTTGAAGCAGGTAAACGCCTGCTGCTTGGCCAGGCACGCGATTTTGCAATGGCAATCCCTGGTTATCGTGCATTGGGTGTTGTATTGGGCGAAGACCCGATAACCAACGAGGTAATTGAAAGGAACGGCCATAACTTTATTGAAGCTGCATTCGGTATTATGCCGGGCGGCCAGATGCTGCATGATAAACTGGAAGAGCTTGGTGCACTTACTGAGGCTGAGGCCTGGGTTGATGCACAGATAAATGCACTGGTATCCGTGGTTCATGGCATCGAGAGTGATATTGATCATTTCTGGACTTCCCTTGCACTTACCGATCTGGGGCATCCGCAGGCTGTATTTGAACGGATTGGAAATATCATTCATAACACCATAAAAAGTGTTGTCGATTTTGCTGTAAATGCAGCAACACAACTGCTTACCATAGTAAAGAAATACCTGCTCGATCAACTGGTTTCATTTATCCGCAACCATACAACGGCATATCCGCTGCTTACGGTTATTTTAGGGGAAGATCCTGTAACAGAACAGCATGTAGACCGAAATGGCACCAATATACTCAATGCTCTTCTGGAATTGGGTGGAGAGGCTGGCCGCGAACAACGCCGCCAGATGCAGGATACCGGTAGCTTTAAAAAGGTTGCCGACTATATAGACCGCGGTATACATGTATTTAGTCATGCTTACGATCAGATCAAGCAGGGCATTGCAAGCATTTGGGATCATGTATCTATCGATAGCCTGATGCATCCGATAGATACCTTTAACACCATTTACGAAACCTTTGCCGCACCAGTAAGGCAAGTATGGGATTTTGTGAGCGAGGTTGGCGCTGCCATACTGCGCTTTATAAAAGAAGTATTAATGGTGCGCTTGGCCACATGGGCCCGTACTGTTAGGGGCTATTACCTGGTAACCGTTATTATCGGCAAAGATCCGTTTACCGATGTTATAATACCTCGCAATACCGAAAATGTAATCCACGGCTTTATGAGCCTGATGGAAGGTGGCGAAGAACAGTTTAACCAGATGAAAGAGTCTGGGGCAATTGACCGCACAACTCAGCGCGTTAATGCAGCTGTCGAGCGGCTGAATATGACACCGGCATCAATTGTTCAGCTTTTCATAGATCTGTGGCATAGTTTCAGCTTAAATGATCTGATACACCCTATCGATGCATTCCAGCGCATTATACACAGGTTTGGCGAGCCTATTGGCCGCCTCATCGCCTTTGTGATCGAGATCATTAAGATAGTGATTGATGTGATCATGCAGATCATGAACTTCCCTACCGATCTAATCAGGAACATCATTGCCAAGGCCATGCTGGCTATTGACATGATCAAGCGTGATCCGATAGGCTTCCTTAAAAATCTGCTGAAAGCCATTAAGCAGGGCTTTATGCAGTTCTTCAACAATATAGTTAGCCACCTCATATTCGGGCTGACGGGCTGGCTGATGAGCGAACTTAAAGATGCGGGTGTACCTGAACTTACCGATACTTCCTTACGCGGGGTGATTACCTGGGTGCTTGCTGTGCTCGATCTGTCGATGGAAACTATCTGGCGCAAACTGGCAGAGCATCCACGCATTGGCCCGCAAAGGGTAGCTCGTATCCGAAGTATGATCAATACACTTGAAGGCATCTGGACATTTATACGAGATGTTCAGGAACGTGGTGTAGCGGCTATTTGGGATAAAATAAAAGAACAACTCAATAACCTGTGGGATACCGTGCTTACCAGTGTTAAAAATTGGGTAATGGAGCAAATAGTGAACCGGGTTACCGCCAGGCTGCTTTCAATGCTCGATCCTACTGGTATTATGGCAGTTATAAACAGCGCTATTGCGTTGTATAACGCCATACAATCATTCATTAAATACCTGCGCGAAATGTTACAGGTAGTGAACTCGTTTGTGGAGGGTGTTGTGGAAATTGCAAGCGGCAATACCCAGCGCGCTGCTGACTTCCTTGAAGGAGCGTTGCACCGTGCCATGCCAATAGTTATAGGCTTCCTTGCCAACCAGGTTGGGCTCAGTGGAATAGGGCATCGTATCGGCGAGCTTATAGTGAGTGCCCGCGCCCTTGTTGATGAGGCAATAACATGGTTGGTAAACAAAGCGGTCGAATTAGGCGGCCAGTTGCTGGAAATGGGCCGAAATGCAGTAAACGCTGTGATGAATTGGTGGCAGGATAAAGTTGAATTTACTGTAGAAGATGAGCATCATGAAATTTCGGTTGAAGGTACTGAAGAGGCCCCTCAGATTAAAGTTGCAAGTGATGATCCAAAAAGCGTAGAAGATTTGGTGCAACAGAGAAGGGATGAAATACCAACCAATCCTTTATCAGGGCCTAAAAATGCCGCCCTGACAAATGCATTGACCAAAAAGGCGGCTTTGGTTGCCTACATTCTAGCTAACAGAACGACATCGGCAAATGGAAATGTATCTACGCAAAGCCTAAAAACCTACATAGAAAGTCAGTTAACTTTAATTAAAGCTGACTTGGTACAAGGGACTGCAATTAAAAAGAAGAGAGACAAAGAGTTACCATTAACCAATGTAACTTATACAACATCAGGTAGTAGAGGTGGCACTGTTGAAGCCCGTCCTTTAACCAAATTACCAGGCAACACAAACGGATCGCCTCCTTCGCAGGATGATGCTATTCCTCCGGGCTGGCATCATATCAGAGCTATGGCCGGTAATCCGATACGCGGATGGGTTAAGGCGCACATGTTAAACGACAATTTATTTGGCCCTGGTGAAGGCTGGAACCTTTTACCTGCCAGTTCAAGGTTCAACGCTCAAATGAGAGATGGTTGTGAAAAGTGGGCTAAAGACGAAGTAGCAAAAGGCGAGATATTGCATTATAAAACAGTAGTAAAAAATTGGCATAGCGTGCCTGGTAACCCAATGGTAATGGACTATTTCCCGAAAGATGTAGAGGTAACCTATGGCTATATGCCTGATCCGGCAAAAGGCAGGACCGCTGAAACTACTCAACCTCTTGGCCAGTATAGAAATGATCCGCCGCCGTCAGGTGTGGCTACCGGGCCGCCAAACATTAATTTTATGACAAGAGATGTTTTAAGAGAGAAATTCAGTGAACTTGTCAATGCAGATTTGGTCTACCAAACAAGACAAACAATGCCAGGGCAGATATTTACAAGCAAAACAAATATGTTAGGTGCATTGCGCGACGCATATGGCTCCGCTTATTTTAACAGCGATGTTAAAGGTGCCGTTAATACTAAACTTGCTGCAGGTGTATTTGTGATTGTATAAAAAAGAAATGATTTAAACACATTTCTGTTAAATCAGATTAACAGAAATATGGCATGAACTATAAATAATGAACTAAACAATAAGATATGGCAACCAAAGTAATATATCGCCGCCGTCGCCGCCAGGCTCCTGCCTCTCACGACGCAAAGTTTTTCAAAAAGGAGACCGGCCAAGAACAAAGTTTTTTTGGTAATTCTCAGCATGATACTTTCTTCCAGAATCAGCAAACAACGGTGCAGCGTAAATGTGATCGTTGCGAGGGGGAGGAAAAAGAGGTTAAGCGCAGCACTGATAAAAAAGAAGAGGAGAAAAACGTGCACCGCATGGAGGATAAAAAAGAAGAAGACAAAAAGGTGCATCGTAAGGAAGACAAGAAAGAAGATAAAGAAGTGCACCGCGCTGCAGATAAAAAAGAGGAAGAGAAAAACGTACATCGTAAAGAAGAGAAAAAAGAAAACAAGGAAGTACACCGTAAGGCTGAGGCCGCAAGTACGCCTGCTACAGCAACGGCATCTTCCTACATTTCCTCCATGAACGGCAAAGGGAGCGCATTGCCTGCATCAGCAAAACAGTTCTTTCAAAATTCGATGGGCGCCGATTTCAGCGATGTAAAAATCCATACCGGGACACAAGCGGAACAATCGGCATCAGCCATAAATGCCAAAGCCTATACGGTTGATAACAATATTGTTTTTGCCGCTAATCAGTTTAATCCTGATACTAAAGAAGGAAAAAAATTGCTCGCACACGAGCTAACGCATGTAATGCAGCAATCTGGTGGTGTAATGCGTAAAGTTGCAAGTCATCATCCCGCAGCCCCTCCCGAAGGTGAACTGGAAAACACCATTGGTCATATAAGCGGTACACGACCTGCACAACCAAATGCTCAGGCTTATGGCGCCGGGGATGTAAGTGTAAAAGGGCGCACTGATGCAAATTATCAAAACAGCGAGTTTAGCACAGAAGATGTGGTTGGCCAAAAAGCTAAGGGCTGTAAGCATTGCAGCCATGTCCCCTGTGCCAACGTAAAGGGTACACTGGTATCAGTTTTCAAAGCAAATCCAACAGTTACCTTGCCAACCATGCCCGAAGGGCTTAACCCTTGCCAACAACAAAAGGTCAGGACTTTTATCGACACAACGCTTACTGCGCATGAGAATCAGCATGTTGAAGCATTCAATACCTATAATGGCGTAGTACGCACTCAATTTGACTACACCGGCTGTTATACTGAAAGAAGTCTGCACGATTACCTGCAACCTATTCACGACAAAATAGATAAGCAACGGGTAGATGCCGCAAATGCACTAAGCAAAAAACTGGATCCGCCCGGAGGATTTGTGGCTCATATCGATACCGAATCGTGCCTGGAAACGCATACACCTCCGGTTGTGCATCACCCAACACCACCGCCGCATCATTAAACAAGTTTATATTATTCTCTTAAAATCAATATCTTTATTAAATGATCCATCAGCTTAAAAAACATGTTGCATCCGGCCTCGAAGCGGCAATAGCACTATGCCGTAACCTGGTTTCCGAACGTGTGCAGGCACATTTTAATAATATTCCTTTTAATGTAGCTAAGTGGTTTAAAGAACAGGCTGAGATCAACCCCGATCCGTTGGAATCTATCTCTTCGATAGATAATTTTGAAACATGGTGTACGGTAATGCTGGTATTAATGCCGCATGTTCAGCCAAATTTCTTCGAGTCCATTATTATGGAACACCTGCCAAATGGCGGCGATTTTTCGGAGATTGGGGGCGTAAAGGCAACAAATCACCGTGGTATGTTGCCAACAGGCGAAACGCTCCAGTTTATTCTTGCCGGAACGGATGTGAACCAAAGAATAAAGTTGCAGCAATTATTCAGTGAGGAACATTTTTTTTACCGCGAAGGTATAGTATGGCTGGAGTCTGTAAAAGAAGGCGAGCCAATAATGAGCGGGAGGATAATATTAAGCCAGGAGTGGATCGACAAAATTTTGCTGGGCAGAGAAAGCTCACCACGTTTCGGGCTCGATTTTCCTGCTAAAAAAATAAATACCGATTTTCAGTGGAGCGATGTGGTGCTGCACCCCCGTACCATGAATCAGATAAACGATATTGCTATATGGCTGAAACATCACGAAAAATTCAATACGGATGCCAATCTGCGCGTAAAGGTAAAACCGGGTTATCGTGTACTCTTCTATGGACCGCCGGGAACAGGTAAAACACTTACAGCTGCTTTATTAGGTAAGGAATACGGGAAAGATGTTTACAGGATAGACCTGTCGCAAATTGTGAGCAAGTATATCGGCGAAACAGAAAAAAACCTTGAAAACGTATTCAGAAAAGCTGAAACAAAAGACTGGATCTTATTTTTTGATGAGGCTGATGCATTGTTTGGCAAGCGTACCAATGTGCAAAGCGCCCATGATAAATATGCCAATCAGGAAGTAAGTTACCTTTTACAGCGTGTTGAGGACTATTCAGGCTTAATGATCCTGGCATCAAACTTTAAAAATAATTTAGATGAAGCATTTCTGCGCAGGTTCCATAGTGTGGTCCACTTCCCTATGCCTAACGCGATGGAACGGCTCGATCTGTGGGAAAAAACCCTGCCTTCAGGTTTAACTATTGATGCATCGGTTAATATCAGGGAACTTGCTGATCAATATGAACTTACCGGGGCATCTATACTTAATGCAGTGCATTTTGCAACTCTTCAAAGTTACTCGCGTGAAGATGGCATACTGGTACATACGGATTTGGTAGATGGCGTACGAAAAGAGTTTTTAAAAGAAGAAAAGTCGATATAGAAAACCCTGTTGCCTGTTATTTAAATTTCACCTTCTGCAAATTCTCATCAACCCTGAATTGTACAATTCTTTTTATCAGCTCCACAGGCAATGGTTTATCAAACGGAAATTGGACGGAACCTTTTGCCGATTTGTAAACGGATAATTCTTTTTTAAATGCCTCCATTGCCGACACCCGAGGGTAAAAGCCGGTATGATTGGTGTGTGCTCCAAACCATACCAATATTCCATTAAATTTAAACGCAGGCATTCCGTAGCTAATAACCTCTTCCGCTTGCGGGGCAACCTCTTTAATAGCCGTGCGAAGCTGTTCCAATATTTTCTGAACATCGTCAGGAAAACCTGATATATACTCATCAACACTAAGTAGCTTTTTCATAATTGATTTTTTGAAATATCTGCTTCTGTCCTTTAATTCATAAATATAAAGGATAATCATTATTATAAAAATGCGGTTTGCCCCGAAAAAAACTATCAGGTATGTCCCACACAAAGAAATGGGATCACATTTGCTATTTCAAAAAGTTTATCAATAGCAGGGTCATTCATTATTATATATTCAAACTCATTATCCGAATGTGCCTTTAATAAAATACATACGCTGTCGTCATTCAATACATTACCATACTTTACTATTTTATTTTTGTTGTATAAGCCTCTATAGTAATCCTGGTGCATTCGCAAATACTTGTCGGCATATTCAAGTGTCTCTTTAATTCTTTTCAATATCACTATTACTTCATGCTGCTGCATAAATTTCTTTTCGTTTTCCATAGGTATCTTATTTAAACCAGTCAGCATGATCTTTTATGAATGCTTCGACCGTTCTTGCGGGTTTGTGCAATATTTCGGGCACTGTGTTACTTACAAACGATGCTTTACCATTACGTTGGGCCTCCGAGTAAGCCAATAATGTTTTTATGGCTATTAGTGGCACTCCTCTTTGTTCCATCAGCTGATGAGCTTCATCTGATGAAAGCGGGATAAATGTTACCTTCTCTCCTATTACATTGCTGACCAACTTTGCTATCTCCGTATAATTCAAGGCTTCGCCTCCTGTAAGCAAATAGGTTTTATTGATATGGCATTTCGGTTCAGTTAAAATTCTGAATGCTGTTTCTGCAATGTCCCGTATGTCCAGGTATGCCCTTTTGCCGTCTCCGGCAGCATCATATATTTTGCGTTCCTGTTTTACGGTTTGAGATAATTCGCCCAGCCAGTTTTGCATAAATCCATTTGGCTGTAACATGGTATACGGGATATCCGACGCTTTCAATAAGGCTTCAACATCCGCATGAACTTTTGCAAAAAACATTCCCGGAATATAAAATGGCGAGTTTTCATCAACAGCGCCTGATGACAGCTTTACAATGTGTTTTACACCAGCTGTTTTAGCTGCTTGTATAACATTGTTCTGCTCTTCCACTAAATTAGGCCCCTGCCCTGAGAGAAGAAAAACAGATCTGCTGTCTTTCATGGTATCATACAAACTTTCTTTATTGGCCATATCAGCCTCCATCCATTCAACATGGGGCATTGTTGTTGCTTTATTTTTATCCCTTGTTATTGCAATAACTTCAACATTAGCCTGCAATAGAAATTTAACTAATTCTCTTCCTATTTTTCCTGTTGCACCGAATACGGTGATATTCTTTTTGCTTTCCATTTTATAGCTTATTTTTACAGTTCCAAAGTTAAAAGCCATATAAAGTGGCTGCTAACGCGATAAGAAGTCTTATCAACGCAAAAAGAAGTATTATGGAAAAGGTCACCGATGATTTCGTACCAACAGGACTTCATGAGAAGAAAAATATCATAAAGGATGAATCCGGTTACCATATGCAACTGGAGCAGGTAGGCTTTAATGAAATAGACTTGAAGTGGGGGCGTTATATTAATCCACAGGAAAGGGTAATGTCTTTTCAGCCAGCTAAACCTGCAATTGTTTCACATTTCAGGATGCTTGGTTCCCCGGGTGCCGCGAACGAGAAAGGGCAATATCTTAAAGAAAAGGAGTTTGTTATATACCGCGAATCTACAGAAGCTTATAATCTTTACATAGAACCGAATACAAAACCGCGGGTCTTTTTTGAGCTGGGGGTGTCAGATAACTTTTTCAATTCCCTGTTTACTGAAGAAAGCGGGTTTATGCAACGTTTTCATAACCATTCAACATTTGATATGCCATCGTTGGATTTTACTGCTCAAATGCTTCCGGCTATGTACAGTGTTATAAACAATATGCAGTATTCTCCATATACCGGTTATTTAAAAGGAGTTTATTTGGAAGCAAAGGCAATTGAGCTTTTTTTGATGCAGGTTAACCAATTAGATAGGGAGAACCATATTAAACATTCAAAATTAAAACCAAAGGATATTGATAGTTTATACGAGGTACGAAATCACCTTGAATTAAACTATAATCAACTATGCTCAATTACTGGTATGGCCCAAAAAGCAGGCATCAATCAAATGAAGCTTAAAAACGGGTTTAAGGAGCTTTTTAATACTACTGTGTTTGGTTATCTGACCGATGTCCGCATGCAGGAAGCTAAAAGATTATTGTTAGATGAAAAGCTGTATGTAAATGAAGTAGCAGACAAGGTTGGCTATAAACACCCTCATCATTTTACAGCAGCTTTTAAAAAGAAATTTGGCATGGTACCAAAAGAC
The DNA here is from genome assembly GCA_013286325.1 of Bacteroidota bacterium. Lineage (GTDB taxonomy): Bacteria > Bacteroidota > Bacteroidia > Sphingobacteriales > Sphingobacteriaceae > Mucilaginibacter. The sequence goes on from JABDFZ010000010.1 coordinate 31,855, forward strand.
CTGAAAGAATAATCGCCATCCAGATTTTATTTTTTGTGATAAAAAGCTGATATTTATCAACCTTGTCTATAAAAATATAAATTATGCCTAACCCTAATCCCATCCAGGTTAATTCGCCTGGAGTGCAAATCAACTATTCAATAGGTGCTGCAAATGCTGCCGCCAATATTACGTTAACTATTGCCATTGATATTACTGCTGCAGATTGGAATTACGTTCCCCTTTGCCAGATTTTTTTAAATGGTGTTGACCTTTATCCTGCAAGCAGTCCTGAGCCTGCTGATCTTTTGTTGGGCACAGGTGCCAGCCTTACAGGTAAAACGCTCTATACATCTTCTAACGTGGCCAAAATATATCCAGCAGGTGGTGCCGCCGGAGCGTATCCACCAGTTAGTTATCAAATAATTATTAAAGCTAATGGTGTGGCGTTGGATACCTTTCCGGCAAACGACGCTGCACAGGTTTCTTCAAATTTTAACGCAACTCTTTTATTTGTTTGAATATGAAAAAACTTCTGCTTTGCTTGCTGTTAGGTATGGGGCTTCAGCAATATATTTTTGCACAGGCAATAACCGCACCCCAAAATTTTGAGAGCCTTAAATTAAACTCATCGCCTGCATTTGTGTTGTTAGGCATAGAGCCAGATAACATTCAGCGCCCGTCTTCACCCTCACAATTTGTTGCAGGTCTTCAAAACGCGGTAGTTGATGGTAAGTTACAGCCCAACCTGGCGTTTGAGATCAGCCCCTATTATCTTGCAAATCCCAAAGACCCTAATATTAAACGTTTTCAGCCTATGGATTATTTACTAGGCAAAAAGAACGTTTGGCAAACTATGGTTCGAACCCTGTCTGTTTCCCTGGCTACATCACCAACCGATCAGCAGGTTTTTGGAAATCTTAAACCGGGAACCGGAATTGGTTGGGGGATCCGTACTCAAATTATTGATGGCAAACCAGCCGACACACTGCGCAGATACGCTATAGCGCATGAGAAATATGCTTTTTTCTTTAAATTACAGGCCATGGTTAATAGCTACATGGGCCCTACGCCCGATATGAGCCAGATTCTCGATCAGGCTATACAAGTATTTAAAGATCAGGTATTGCCTGCTCAAAATATTGATGTAATGTCGGATGCAGAATGGCAGAAATTTTTAGACAAAACCAAACAGGATTTATTATATAAATTAAAAGCAGGCAATGTAGGAACAGATAAAGCTTCGTTAGCTGCCTGGGTTACCAACCTTGCTACACAATATCAAACCGTAAGGGATAATGACTTACAGGATTTAAACAAGAGTGTAAATCCGTTAACCAAAACTGGTTTTATGCTCGAATTGGCATTAGGGCAGGCACTTGTTTTCCAGGAAAGTAATTTTAATGAAGATGCCTTTGCTAAAAGCGCCTTCTGGCTCACCCCATCCTATCGTTGGGATGTTTCTAACGGGCAACAGATAAACCTGGTTGATGTGATGGGTGTTGTACGCTATACCATTAACAACCAGTCTGCCGGGGTAGATGTTGCTAATTATGTGGATGCCGGGCTTAAGGGCGCAGTAACTAAAGGTAATTGGTCGGGGTCGTTGGAATACATCTATCGTTATGCTTCAAATACACCTGCCGGGCAGATGAAAAACTACACTTATCGCCTAACAGCAGGCATTGATTATAAAATAACCGATCAGATCACCTTTAAATTCAACTTCGGAACCAATTTTGACGGAAATACAACCACTTATTCTGATCCTAAAAAGATATTTGCTTTAGGGGGATTGAATTTCGGACTTCCAGGTATTAGTAGTACAAAAGCGAAATAACCGGAAGGGTATTGAATATCGGATGTTGTTAGTTCTACTTCGCCATTCAATATTCAATACTTAGCCTCAATAACACCGGAGTTATGGGTGCACCACAGCCCATCCTTCATAATGGCGCAGGATGATTTCACCATTTCCGCTTGGCACGTATGATATAAAGGGAAAAAGGTCGTTTTTATCTATCTTTCTTTCCCTAACAGTATTACTGCATTCGGCTAATATCACCCCTTTTGCCTGTAATGCCTTTAATTCCTGCTCATAAGCGCCTGATTTCATATAAACCGATACCCCATCCCCAAATACGATCAGCTCCATATGTAGCTTTCCTTTTAAGCGTGGATCTTCCAAAGCATTGTTCATATTCCGCAGTGTGCCTTTTATTTTCCTGTCCTCGCTCGAGTTAAGGACATACAAGGCATCGTAATGCTCTAGTTTAGGTTGAGCTCCTGTAAATTCGGCAGGTTCGGTTTGAGCATTAGCCTGTTTTACAAAAAAGAGGAAGGCAAATAATGCTGTAACTAAAATACTTGTTTTCATAGTTTGTGGTTTTTACTGATTTGTGATTTTTGTGCTTCTGCTATAGGTTTAAACGGCCCGAATTTATGCTGTTTTTCGCTAAACTTATCGGTATAAGGACCGAACGGGAAGTCAATTGGTTTTTTATCCAGATTCATCCAGTCGTTATGCTGATCCCTGTGCAAACGTGGTTGCGAATCGATATATGCAGCTACGCTCCATGCTTCTTCGTCAGTTAATTGCGGGTTTTGATAGGAAGCGCCATAAGGCATATTATTTTTAACAAAACCGGCCAAGTTAATTATACGGTACATCCCTGCCCCGTCATTATAGCTGTGAGGGCCCCATAATGGTGGATTTACATACGCTTTTTTATCTGCAGTAAGTAACCCTTCGCCGTTCTTTCCATGGCAGCTCATACATTTTAGTGTAAACACCTGTTTTCCTCTTACCGGGTCTGCCGGATGATCTAAAAAGGCGAGCTTCTCTGTGGCATTGCCGAATAATTTTTGTTCCTTTTTAACTCCCTGCCCTATCCATTTCAGATAAGCCATCATAGCCTGTATCTCTTTTTTAGAAGTATCCGGACTTGTGCCTCCCAAACTTCTGTTAAAACACTCTACCAATCGTTCAGTGGCCGGCTCTACCCTTCCTGACCGATTACTCATTTTAGGATAGCTCGATACAAAACTGGCATAGTTATTTCCAAAAAGCCTGCTTCCGCCATCAAGGTGGCAATTCTGGCAATTCATTCCATTACTTATATGTGCTATACTTCCTTGTGGACCTAAATAGTTGGCGGTATGGGCAATAAGTTCTTTACCGTAACGAATCATTTCTCCTGCTTTTCCACCTGGTATAGCACTCGTATCCGGCGCTTTCCACGCGTCTGCAGGGATAGCCCTCGAAATAGTTTCTACTGATGGAGGTATCACAACCGGTGAAACCGGAGAACTTGTATTATCAGTTACTTTCGGGTGCGATGTGGTTGTCTGTCCGGTATCAAATAAAGCTGTAATGGTAAGCACTATGCAGGCTAAGCATATAAAAGCAATACAGATCAAATACCTCGATACCCTTACTACAGCTTTAACCAGTTCCTTTTCTTCCCGGGTTTGCATATTATTTAATTGGTGATCTCAGGTTTTAAAGTGATAGCTTGATACAGGTTATTAACTGTTTGATATGCTTTTCCTGGTTGTTCAAATGTATCAGAAACCCTGTGTCGTTTGTGTTAATTTAAAGTAACGAATATGGTACAAAATAAAATTAATTATGGTAAACTTTTAATCTGATATTATTTTTATCTTTAGTTAAGCCTCTCAATTCCACAAATAATTTATTTTTTTAATGATTGATTAAGGCTCTTGTTCTTATTCCCCTATTAATCATAGTTCATAAATTCAGTCTCACTTCAAATTTTCCTCTATGAAAAAAAACTTCTACTATCAAAAATTTTCCGGGCTCCTTCAAAACATTGCGTTAAAAACAGCAATTATTTTATTGCTTGGTAATGTTGTCGTAGCCCAGGCGCAAACCACTATCGTAATTAAAGGTAAGGTTACTGACGCACAAACAAAAGAAACGCTTGCCGGTGTTACTGTAAATATTAAGGGAACAACCAGCAGCGTATTTACCGATGTAAACGGCGACTACGCAATTTCAGCCAGCCCCACAGCAACCCTGGCTTTTTCATACGTAGGTTATAAAACAATTACAATTGTTATCGCAAACCAATCGATAATAAATGTTGCAATGCAGGCATCAGCCGAACAATTAAAAGATGTGGTGGTTACCGCCCTGGGTATTAAAAGGGAAAGGCGCGCTTTAGGCTACTCGGTAACCGAAGTAAAAGGCTCATCTCTTACCGAGGCCCGTGAAACCAACTTTGTAAACGGTCTTGAAGGAAAAGTAGCAGGTGTAAACGTAAGCAACGTGGCTACAGGTCCCGGAGGTTCTGCAAACGTGGTGATCAGAGGTATTTCAGATCTTACAGGTTCTAATCAGCCGTTATATGTTATAGACGGTATACCCATGCAAAACGACAATTACAGACAAACTGATGTAGGTGGCGGCTATGGCGGCGCAGACGGCGGCGATGGCACGATCAACATCAATCCTGATGATATAGAAACCATTTCCGTGTTAAAAGGAGCTGCCGCTTCGGCACTATATGGTTATCGCGGTAGCAAAGGTGTTATTTTAATCACCACCAAATCGGGTAAAACCGCAAAGGGTACCGGGGTCGAGCTAAATTCAAATTATGTAATTGAAAGTGTAATAGATAATACTGACTGGCAAACAACTTATGGACAAGGCTCTACAGGAGGTAAACCAATCAGTGGCAGCAGTGCTTTTGAAACAGGATTATCCAGCTGGGGTGCAAAGCTCGATGGAACACCTGTTTATCAGTTCGACGGGGTAAAAAGGCCCTATTCTGCTGTACCAGGTAATTTAGGACGTTTTTATAAAAATGGTGGCGCAGCTACCAATACTTTATCTTTCAGTAAAAATTTAGGGGACGACGGAAGCCTCCGCTTTTCTGCAAGCGATCTTCATAACAATAGTATAGTACCCAATGCAGGGTACAAGCAGCAATCTTTTTCATTATCTGTAAATTATAAGCTTGATAAACATCTCGACCTGCAGCTGAAAGCACAATATATTTACGCTTTCACACATAACCGCCCCAGTGTTTCTGACGCAGCCGGAAGTTTAAACTTTGCTCCCATGTTCCTTCCGCCAAACATAAATATAACATCTTTGGCACCCGGTTATAAAGCAGATGGTTCTGAAAATCAGTTTTTAGATGATGCTTATACCACCAATCCTTACTTTGTGGCTTACAAGTTTATCAACAACACAAGCCGCAACCGTTTTATCGGGTCGGCCGATGCTAAGTACACTTTCGACAATGGCTTGTACCTGCAATTTAGGGCTGGCGAAGATTATTTCGCCGACAGAAATACCATGGTAACACCTAATGGCACCGCCTATCAGTCGGATGGAGCTATGCTGGAAGAAAACTATAAATCAACCGAGCTTAACATTGATGCCATGATTGGTAAAGTGTTTAAGGTAACAAAGGATTTCAGCATATCAACCCTGGTTGGTGCCAACACCAGGAAATCGGTTAAAGATATAATCGATGCCTCAGGTAATACCTTCGAAACACCATACTTATATACCATTGGTAACCTCGCCAGCCCTACCGAGACAGAGAACAATCCGGTAGTTGTGAATAAATCTGTTTACGGAACATTCGACTTTTCGTATAAAAACTTTTTATACCTGGGTATTACCGGGCGTAACGACTGGTATTCTACCCTGGCGCCAGGTAAAATAAATTACTTTTATCCTTCTATAAATGGTTCGTTTGTTTTCTCAGAATTACTTCACCTGGATTGGATGGACCTTGGAAAATTAAGGCTTGGTTATGCTGATGTTGGCGGCGAGGCTGATAATCCTTATCAAACTTTATTAGGCTACAATAATGTTGGTAATTTAAGCGGGCATCCTATCGGCAATATTTCAAATGGTAATACTGTACCAAATTCTGTTTTAGAACCTTCATCGGCTAAAGAATTTGAAATAGGCACCGAGCTAACCTTTTTCAAAAACAGGCTGCATTTTGATATTGCTTATTATAACAAAAAGGAAAGCAAAGAAGTTATACCTGCCGTTACATCCGAAACATCCGGATATAATGCTGTTTTACTTAACTCGGGCACCATACAAAACAAGGGTATTGAGTTTTTGGTATCAGGCACTCCATTAAAAACACAAAATTTCAGCTGGACAGAAATACTCAATGTAACTTATAATAATAATAAGGTGCTCTCTCTTTCAAATGGTTCAACCAATTATCCGCTCGGGTATTCGCGCGCAGGAGAAGACGAAGGCAACGGGATAGCTTATATGTCGCAGGTATTAGGTAAATCTGCGTACCAGATCTTTGCATTGGATCCAGCACGGGATGCAAACGGCAAGCCAATCATCGATCCTACAACTGGCGCTCCCGATCCGAGCTTGGCTACGTATAAAGACTTAGGTTCAGGCATTAGCCCATGGACTACCGGTATAACCAGCGAATTCAGGTATAAAAGGATTAATTTTTCCTTCCTTATAGATGGGAAGTTTGGTGGAAAGATCTTTTCCGGTACTAATTATTATGCTTATACCTATGGCCTTTCAAAAGAAACACTTCCAGGCAGAAACTTAAGATATGGTACACAACAGCTTTACCCTCAGGATTATTACGCAGCTATGAGCAATAATGGGTCAATGTTCCTTTATAACGACAGCTTTATTAAATTCAGGCAAATTGTATTGGGATATGCATTCCCTGCAAGTGCATTCAATAATAAAATACAGGGATTAACATTAAGCTTTGTTGCCCGTAACGTATTTACCATTATGAAGCATACACCTAATATCGATCCCGAATCAAATTATTCAAATGGGCCGCAAGGTATTGAGCAAGCTACGGTTCCTTACACCAGGACATTCGGGCTTAACCTTAACGTGAAATTTTAAGATGATTATTGAAAAATTAATAACTGCTTAACATGAAATTACAATCTACATATATAATTGCAGGCGCTGTTATGATAATGGCTTCTGTTTCCTGTAAGAAAGATTTTTTGAAAACGAATACAGACCCTAACGCCGTATCTGTTGATAAATTCGATCCTAATAATATACTTACCGCAACCCAGCTTTACTATACCGGCAGCACAGATAATGCTATCGAGGTTGAAGAAACCGAGATACAGGGTGCAGGCGCCATGGTGCAGCATTGGGCTTCCACATCGGGCTTCTTTTTTGGTGATAAATATACCAGCGGACCTACCAGCGGTGGCTGGGGCTCGTTCTTCGATCATACTTACACTTCTACCATAAAGTATGCAGTCGATCTTTTTACCAATACCACCAACAAGCCCCAGTACAAGAACCTGCACCAGATATCAAGAATATTAAAGGCAATGGCATTTGAGCGCATAACTGATGTTTATGGCGATGTGCCTTATTTTCAGGCGGGACAGGCTTATACTAAAAGCATTTATTTCCCGGTATATGATAAGCAAAAAGATATTTATACCGACTTGTTAAAGGAAGTAGACGAGGCTACAACTGCTCTTGATGAAAGTGCCGATAAACCGGGTGGCGACCTGTTTTATCAAAAGGCCGATGACCAGATAGCCGCATGGAAAAGGTTCGGGCATACCCTGTTGCTGCGTATGGCTATGCGCCTCACCAAAGTTGATCCGGCTACTGCAAAAGCCTATGTGACCAAAGTACAGGGACTTACCATGACAAGTAATGCCGATAATGCCATTGTTCCGCATGGAACAAATGATCCGCTTACAATAAACAGGATATATCGCGGAATTGGTGAAGATGGAGATATGCAATTGTCTGCCCAGATAAGCCAAACCTTTATTGATACTTTAAAGTATAATAATGATCCCCGCCTGCCGGTGCTGGCTTATGTTTACCCTGCCGGTTTTTCGCCTGGTGATGACCCAAGCGGAGGATCGTCTGACCCGGCAGATCAAAACGGCTTACCTAATGGTTATGATCAGGGAAATACAGCTGCTTATGGGATCATAAATTATCAGGGTAATCCTGCCTCTCCGGGTGTTCCTGCTAATCCCCCTTATCTGGGCGATATAAGTTTATACTCGCGCCCAAGCCCTATAATATTTAATGCTACCGCACCCACTTTGGTTTTAACTTATGCTGAATCTGAACTTTTACTGGCAGATGCGGCTGTCCGCTGGGGCATAGGCGATGCAAAGACTCATTACGATAACGGGGTTAAAGCGGCAATCACAGAACTTGCTGCCTATGGCGATGCCGGGACAATAAGCGATGGTGATGCCCAGGCATATTTGGATGCACACCCTTATGTTCCTGCAAATGGTTTAAAGATGATAAATGTTCAGTTCTGGATCACCACATTTTTTAACGAATACGAAGCCTGGTGTAATTATCGCCGCACGGGATACCCTGCATTGAAGGCCATAACCTATCCGGGCAGTCAGTCTCCGGGAGCTGTACCAAGACGAATGTATTACTCTTCTGTTGACAAACAGGTCAACACTGCTAACTATAATGCAGCAGTTGCCGCATTGCCCGGAGGAGATAAAGTAACCAGCCGTATGTGGTGGGATACGCAATAAATTATCCGATTGGATCATGCCAACAAAGCCATCTTTTTGTTACAAAAAGGTGGCTTTTGTTTATAATTTGCTCGTTTTAGCCCGCCTTAGTTTAAGTAATTAAAAGATTTATGCGCTGAATGGTTATTTAGCCTTATTTTAGCGGCGGATAACATTCGGTTAAAACTGACTTAATGATAACAACAGTACACTGATACTTTGTTACAGCGTTACAGTCGAAATTTAACATTTTTTAAGAATTAATATGGATACTATTGCATTCCTTTATACGTTTGCATAACCAACGTATAAGCATTGGCAAAACAACTTGAACATACGACAAAAACGCTTACTCAATAAAATGAAAAAAACACTTACACTAGTTTCAATTATTACACTTCTCTCTTTCTGTGCCAAAGCACAGGACTCCGAACCAAAGGATTATGTTAAAAGTTATTTAAGCCTGTTTGGCGGTTTTTCATATGCTAAAAGCGATTTTGGACAGTCTACATACGAAAACAATAAAGCCGGTTTTGCCAAAAGGGGTGCAACCGTAGGTTTTGATGGTGCTTATTATTTTTATAAAAACTTAGGTTTTGGCGCTACTTTTTCTTTTCAGGATCAGGGCGAGTTAACCATACCTGATGTACAGGTACTTGCTAATGGTTATAATAATGCACTTAAGGTAAACTCTACATTGGTACAATCAGTAGGCCGTTATCATAATTTAGCTTTAATGGGTGGCCCTCAGTATTCTTTTACTTACGGCAAATTCATACTCGATCTCAGAGCTTCAGGCGGCTTGCTTAAAAGTTCCTCAACTCCTGCACTTACCATATATGTAAGCGGCGCTACCGGTACTGCGCAGCAAACTATAAACCAGCTCAGCTCAACTGCAAAAGCCTTTGCTTATGGTGGCGATGCAGCTTTACGCTGGCAGTTTGCTGATGGATGGGACCTTGGCCTGCGTCTAAATTATATCAATTCTGATGGATTAAAGATCACAACAAACGGCGATACCGGCGCATTAGGAAACGTTGGTCGCCTGGTAACTAAACAGCCAATTACTGTACTTCAAACAACTTTAGGGATTGGTGTTCATTTTTAATGCATAAACTAAAAAATATTAAAAAAGCAGCTATATAAATAGCTGCTTTTTTGTTTGTGTTAAATTTTCAGGTTCAATTTATTTCTGATATTTTTATCGTACTATTGAATTAAAATATTAATTGAAAAAACTGATAGCCATTGTATTGCTTGGTTTGCAAATATTTACCATTTGCGGGCATATTTTGCTATATCAGTACTTTGTTTATCGCTCTGATAAGTTATTTAATGACCGCATAAGCAAAAACATGTATAATGTGCACGATCTGGTTGAAGTAAAAGTACCCGTACGTACACAGATAAGCCAAAACTGGAGCGGTTACGAAAAAATAAATGGTCAGATACAATTTAAAAATACCTGCTATAATTACGTAAAGCTTCGCTTAACCCGCGATACTATTTATTTAATGTGTATCCCCAATTATGAGAAAACCAGGCTTTTCGACCAAAACATTATCAATGCAAAAGAAATAGCCGATATCCCGGTCAATAAAAAGAACCATGTGCCTTATGGCAAAACAGTTGACCTGGATAAATATAATTCCCCTTTGATATTGTATAAGCTTTCGCCACCTGTTTTAACCTTACAAACTAATAATAATATTTGTTGCCCTAATCCAGTTCACCACAGCATCGCTACGCCCGATCAGCCTCCGAAAATGTTAAGCTAAGAACTTAAATAATTTAACATTTTTGCTTACAGGCCATTATATTTTTAATATATATTGGCATAGTTTTATTTTATATGCTGAGTATTAAACTTCAACAAAAACTTCATTATACGTTGCGTTTCGCCATAGCCATGTGTTTTATCGGGCACGGGGCATTCGGCATAATCACCAAACCAATCTGGGCTAATTACTTTGCGATATTTGGCATTGGTAAAGTAATGGCTTATAGCCTGATGCCATTTCTTGGGTCATTTGATATCCTTTGTGGTATAATTATGCTCATTTACCCTATCAGAGCTATACCTTTCTGGCTTTTAATATGGGGTATAATAACTGCACTTTTACGCCCATTATCAGGCGAGCCTTTTGCCGAATTTATAGAACGCGCAGGTAATTTTGGCGCCCCGCTTGCACTTCTGTTGTTATCAGGCGGTATACCATTAAAGTTTAAAGAACTGTTTACCCGCATCAATCCGGACAGTCAACCAAATGCAAAAGCATTAACACAGCTCATAACTTGTTTAAAAGTGATCGTGTTTCTCCTGCTTGTCGGGCATGGATGGCTTAACCTGATAGCGAAAAAAAGTTTGATCGGTCAGTATACCATGCTTGGTTTTTCAAATCCTGTTGGGACGGCCCAATTTGTTGGCGCATTAGAGATAGCAGCCGGAATTGCAGTATTAGTTAAGCCCTTCCGCCCGGTGTTGTTAATTTTCCTGGGATGGAAAATTATAAGCGAGCTGTTTTATCCTCATTACGAAATATTTGAGTGGGTTGAACGGGGTGGCAGTTATGGTTGTATACTGGCACTATGGCTTTCTTTAGGCCTGAGGTCAGAAACCTCTCCATCATTAAATAAACTGCAAGCTATTTAATTTGAGTTCTTGAGTTCATAGGTATTCGGGAGATTATAAATGCTCGGCTTGTCATTCTGAACGCAGTGAAGAATCTTCTACGTGCACCGGTAACGCGGATAAATAAATCGGCGACTTGTCCATTAGATAAGATTCTTCTCTTCGTTCAGAATGACAAAATGTAATAGTTGTAAGTTAATGAGTAAAGACTCTGAACTATAGGCTCAAGACTTATTTACAAGGTGGTTCCTCAGGGACTATCTCTTTTTCTATCCTTCTGTCGGGTATAAACCAGACGCAGGCTACAAGAATATACAGAGCAAAGCTGACTGTCGAATTAAAAAATGAAACTGCTAGCGCTACAGCATAAATAACTGTTGAAATATTCCCTTTTCTATCTTTTCCGATAGCCTTTGCTAACAGTGAATCCTTACCATGATGCCTGATAAGGGCTATTATTAAAATAGCATAAGATATTGAGCACATTATTAAAACTATACCATAACAGGTAACAGGCCAGTGTGCAAAATGATTTTCGCCCATCCAGGCAGTAACAAAGGGAATTAATGAAAGCCAGAAAAGCAAAAGCATATTAGCCCAAAGTATGGAGCCATTTACCGATTCTACAACCTGCATAGTGTGGTGATGGTTGTTCCAGTAAATTCCTACATAGATAAAACTAAGTACATAGCTGCCTAAAACCGGAAGAACGGGCACCAATGATTTAATATCTGCATTATGTGGCACCTTCAATTCCAAAACCATTATGGTAATAATAATGGCTATAACCCCGTCACTAAATGCCTCCAAACGTCCCTTATCCATATTCTTTAAATAATCACCAAAATATAAAATAAAGATGAAAGCCAAAAGACTAAAACTGAAAGTCCGTAACCTTCATTATTTATCTGGCAAAGCAAAACAAACGTAACTATCACCTGATTTACTTCCAATCTTTCCTCCGCCGCAGGCAATAACAACATATTGCTTACCATTAATAGTATAAGCAGCAGGTGTGGCGTAACCGGCAGCAGGTAATTTCGCTTCCCAAACCTGTTTACCAGTTTTTTTATCAAACGCCCTTATTTTTTCGTCCTTTGTTGCGGCAACGAATACTAAACCACCTTTGGTAACCAGTGGACCTCCGTATAATTCAGTCCCGGTAATAGGGATACCTTTTTTTGTAAGTTCGGGATATTCGCCCAAAGGCACTTTCCATAAAAGCTTTCCCGAAGTAAGATCAACTGCATCCAATGTTCCCCAGGGCGGCTTAATGCCTGGGTATCCGTCCTTATCTAAAAACCGGTTATACCCGTTCATTACATAAGGTATTGGTTTTGCTGTGTTATTGGTGGAAACAGGTTCTTTGGGTATTGTTTTGTTTGCTGATATCTTCTCAGGTAGTTTTAATATAAATGCCAGTAAAGCTTTTTTCTCATCAGCAGGGATCTGTTTAAACGATGGCATCATATTGCGCCCGTTCTCAATAATTTTTGATGCCTGTAATTCATTATACTTTTTGTTGATATTTACTAACGAAGGGTACGCCGTTCCGTTACCTTTCAATTCAGCTCCATGGCACGATATGCAATATTTATTATAAATAGCATGCCCTGTTCCTTGTAAAGAGTGGTCTTCGTTATTTTTTGGCACGTCGATCATTACCTGCGCCCAGGGTAGTTCTGTATTGCTGATATACATTATTTTCGATTCCGGGTCAACCGCTGCACCTCCCCACTCGCCACCGCCATCAAATCCGGGAAATATCCAGTCGCCATCTTTGCTTGGCGGGGTAAACATAGTGTTATATTTCACCTTTTTATATTTCTTCAGCATATCCACATAAGTTTCGTGGTTGATATTTGTAACATCCTCCACGCCAAAGTGCTGACGGGCAAATGGCTGCGGCAATGTCGGGATTGGTTGGGTAGGCCAAACATCTTCGCCCGGCAATGCGTTTTGCGGAACGGGTTTTTCCTCAATCGGAAATATTGGTTCACCATTAGTGCGGTCGAACATGAAAATATACCCGTGTTTAGTGATCTGGGCTACCGCATCAATTGTTTTGCCGTTGTGCTGTATGGTTACGAGGTTGGGGTTAGCAGGCAAATCCCTGTCCCATAGATCGTGATGGACCACCTGGTAATGCCAGATATATTTTCCTGTAGCGGCATCTAAAGCAACCAGCGAATTAGCATACAAATTTTGCCCTTTACGGTTTCCTCCATAAAAATCACCACCTATCGAACCTATCGGCACATAAACAATGCCCCTCTTTTCATCAAGGGCCATACCTGCCCAGCTATTGGCACCGCCCAGCCTTTGCCATGCGTTACCATCCGGCCATGTTTCGTAGCCTTTTTCGCCTGGATGTGGTATAGTATGAAAAATCCATCTCAATTTACCCGTTAGTACATCATAAGCCCTGATGTGTCCCGGTGCAGCGTCTTCCGATTCAGCAACACGGGTGCCAATAATTAAAAGATCTTTATAAATAATACCCGGTGTGGTACCCGAAACGTATGAGTTTGTTTTTTTACCAAGGTCTTCCGCAAGGTCTAAATGTCCACCTTTACCAAAGCTTTTTATCGGCTCGCCATTATTGGCATCAATGGCGTAGGTTTTTGAGCCAACGCTATAGAATATGCGTTTGTTTTCCCCGTTTTTATTTTGCCAGTAAACTACTCCCCTGCATACTTTGTAATAGGCCAATGGGTCATCTTTTTTCGCATTATCTAATGCAGCAGGATCAAAGCTCCATTTTTGTGCCCCGATAACGGCATCCAATGCAAATAGTTTCAATTTGGGGCTGGTACCGTAAAGCACCCCATCAATCATAATCGGGTTACATTGGTTTTGGCTACGATTGGCGCTGTCCTTATCATTGCTGGTATAGGTCCACGCTACCTTAAGCTGATTAACATTGGCTAAAGTTATCTGGTCGCTTGCTGAATACCTGTTCCCTTCTTTAGATCCGGCGTAAGTACGCCATTCGCTATCTCCCGGGGCTGATGAATGTTTTTTACAGGAAACTATAATACATGCCAAAAGCAAGGATAACAACAGGTGCAGGTTTTTCATCGTAAGGGTTTATTTAACCATGTTTAAACGATTAAAACTAACCACATTAAATCAAAAACAAAAACCTTTATAAATAAGACTACATGTTGAGTAAAAGAATATAGCCCCGGCAACAAACGTTACTGCGGGGCTTAAGGTAGTTTTAACGTTATTGCTTTTTCTCCTTATGGCTATTAAAGTCAAACATTCTGGAGATAGTGAAACCCAGGCGGTATTGCCCGCGGCCATAAGTTGATTGTGTGCCACTTAAGTAATTGATTTCATTTACCGCTCTGGCATTTGTTACATTAAGGGTAAACACATGGCCTCCCGTTTCAATTTCATATCCGAAGCCCAGCGGGTCAGAGAAACCATTGCCTTTGGTTTGCTGATATGACGAGAATGAATGTGCATAATCAATAATAAAACCTGAATGGTTAGTAAGTTTTAAACGCAGGGTGCCTGACAGTGCAAAAAAGTCAAGATCATTATCGACCACAAACGGTATAGGTGTATTGTTGCGTACGAACGATGGCGCTATCTGCAGCGTATTGCCGGGTGAAAAGCTGTGAGCTATGATAGCCTGCCCGAAATAGGAAAACCTGTCGGACGTTTTCGTAAACGTTGTCCCATAGGGCCTGAAACCTGTCTCTCCAATTAAAGTTACAGCAAATGGGGAGCCGCCATTTGACTGGCGAATTACGGCATATTTCAATTCCAGATCAGCCAGGCCACCAATAGTACTACGCCCAATATCAATATTCAGGTTATCCGAAATACCATATTCAAATCCTAAATAA
>JABDFZ010000011.1 GCA_013286325.1 Bacteroidota bacterium
ACGCTATGAAAAAGTATCAATTGTCCTGTTTATTTTCGCTTATTCTTATTGTACTGCTCTCCTGTAAAAAGGATCAGCAAAAGAGTTTATTAGCTAAAAGCACTTCCGATCTCGAATCCCAATCACTTGGAGGCACATCTTTAACTGTCTCTATGGGTGGCAACGCCTTTGTTACCACTCTGGCCCCGGGTGGTTCCGAAACAGTAACAAGTACCACATTGGCCAACTGGACTAATGCCAACAGTATTTTCTCTGCCTATTTTCGCCTGGGTAATACTGGTTCGTTAACTGTAAAAGTAAAGGCAAAGGTTGCTTCGGGCAGCAGTGTGGTTAAACTTACCGTAAACGGAACTGCATTTAATGTACACATGTCCGGCTCTGCTTTTACAACCTATAATGTAGGTACGGTAAATATTACCAGCCCGGGGTATGTAAAAGTAAACTTCCAGGGAGTAAGCAAAACAGGAAGTTATTATGCTGATGTGTCCGACCTTATCATTAGCGGTCCGGTGGTGGCCTCAAATGTACAGTACGCTAACGATTCAACAAACTTTTACTGGTCGCGCAGGGGGCCTTCAGTCCACTTAGGCTATACCGCACCAGCCAACTCCCAATGGTTTTATAACGAGGTTACTGTACCTGTTGGTCAGGATCCGGTTGGTTCCTATTTTATGGCTAATGGTTTTAACGAAGGATATTTCGGGATGCAGGTAAACTCATCAACCGAACGCCGCATATTGTTTTCGGTGTGGAACCCTACAAGCGGAACTACAACCAGCACCAGGGCCGGAACGGGTGTTGTGGTTCAAACCTTTTCGGGAGAAGGCAATGGCGGACAAGCTTATCTCGATTATAACTGGGTAGCAGGCAATACCTATAAATTTTTAACCGAAGCTGTACCTGATGCTTCCGGCAATACTACTTTTTCTTCGTGGTTTTATGCGCCGGAGGTTGGTGCATGGAAATTTATCACCTCGTGGTTAAGGCCGTCTACAACTACTTATTTAGCCGGATTATATTCATTTGTAGAGAATTTCGATGATACGAATGGGTACTTGGGCCGGAAAGGTAATTTTGGTAACCAATGGGTAATGAGTTCAACCGGCACCTGGACCGAGTTAACGAGCGCCTATTTTGATGGCGATGCTACAGCCAACAATCAGCAAAGGATGGATTATGCTGGTGGTCTTTCAGGCGGAAAGTTCTATTTGCAAAACGGAGGCTTCTTTGCAAACTATGTAACCCTCAATCAAACATTTACCCGGGCTGCAACAGGCACACCTCCAGTTATTAATTTCTCAACACTTCCATAAGCTTTAAAACTGGATATTAATTATAAAGCGGCAATTGTACTTACAATTGCCGCTTTATTTCCCCACAGTCAGATAATAAATATTTTCCGGCTTCTATTATCGTATAGCTTATGAATTGACGTTTAGCCAGTAGTATTTATACGAAAAGTGTAAACCATGTCTTTTTTCAAAAAATCAATTCAAGTTATTGATTAACAGATGTTTATACATGGGTTAACATTGAAAAGTGTAAACCCAGCGTAAACCCACTTTTTTGCTATTTGAGTCATTTCCAATCCAAGACTACACGTCAATTGTGGTTGACATAACACTGATCATCTATTGAATGTTGCAGTAGGTAAACTAATAGCAGTCACCCTGCCCGAGCCATTGCTGAAGCTTTAATTCCGAAATCGGACTTCCAAAATCCGAAATCACTTTACTCCATCATTAATCTTCTAATTAATTCCGCGCTTTGCTTATTGCCTTCTTCCAGCCTGCTGCCAAAAAATGCCTGTACATCAGTAAAGTGTTTTTTGTAGCCTTCCATATCGCCATAACCAATAATTGACGACCATTCCCTTACAGCCGAGTGAAATTCCAAATCATCACCCCTGATCGTTTTGTCGTATAATGCTGTCACTATCGATTCTTCAAGCAGTTCTTCATTTTTAAACAGGTATTCGGCAATGCCAAGGCGCAGGCGGAATGGTGGTGTTTGGCAAATAAGGTTATCATAAGGATTTACGCCCAGGTGATACCAGGCGTCAACCATGCTCAGAAGACTAAGGTGTGAATTTGGTTTTTTCTGTTCCGGCTTTTGCGACAGTGAAAACTCCTTCATTACTGTATCTTTCAGCATAATAGGCTTGCGGCTTTCATGAAAAACGAAGTCGCGCGCACGGTAAAGCCTTGCCCTAAATGCTTCTTCCTCTTCCTTTATCATCAACTTAAACAATTCCGATTCGGATATAGCATAGCGTTTCACCTGCTGCCTGGCATAGGGATTAAGTATGGCCAAGCCTGCATACACGTGCGCCTTATAGCTAAAAATACGCAGCATGGTAAGGATCTTCACATTGTCTATCCCCCCTAAATACGATCCATTTTCCCATGGGAAAAAACCTGCCTCCTTCCAGCCGGTACCCATGCTTTCAAAACCAACGTGGGTAACAGCCTGTGTGTCGGCAACAATTTTGTCGTGCTCGTGGTAATCGGTCATCTCTACAATATCCGATCCAATGGCAGTAAACAGGTCAAGCATCCGCTGGTAAGCATCATCTGCCGCCTTATGCCTGATCAGGATCAGCTTTTGTCCCTTAGGTTTAAAGCCCGGTCCATGCATCCCATGGAAAGTAATTATTTGAGCATCGGCGGGCAGGTGTTTTTCAAATGCATTTATCTCAGGGGTTTTAACTGATGTTTGTCCGGCAACAATAGCCCCATATTTTGTTGATGGACCAAATTCTGCAACAACCGTCAGCATCTTATCAGCCTCAACCGAATAGATGATAAGGTCGGAAATACGGGAAACATCCTTCCCGCTATCCATAACATTAATATGGTAAGGCGAAAGCTCTTCTTCCAGCTTATCGCGGTTTTCCGGCAGGTCGCAGCCGCAAACCTGGTAGCCGGCTTCGGCAAATGCTTTGGCGTATAAACGCCCCATATCACCTAAGCCAATTATGCCTATATTCATGCTGCTAATATAACTATGAGTAGCAAAATTCCGTACTAAACCTTACATTCGTTGTACAAAATGGCATTTTAATACAATAAAAACCTTAAAAGGCCTGTTTTGTTAATATTGTTGAACCAAACTTATACCATGAAGAATTTTTTTATCGTAAGATTATTCACCATTATAACACTAATTTTCCTGTGCACTTTGCAGGGTTTTTCGGGTAGCAATAAAAAATTTGCAATACAAGCGCCTGCTGTAAAATCCTCTCCCGCGCAAAACAGGCAAGCCCCTCCTTTCAAATATCACAAGCCTACTAAAGAGGATACCATTCTGATGAATGATAAATCGTTAAACGGCCAGTACAGATACCTTTTAACCAAAATATATCACTACCAGGAACCCTTTGTTACCTCGTTATACAGGAACCTGAAAGATACCATTATTGCCGATCGCCGTAAATTGCAGGAAGCAGAAACAAAGCTTGCAGCCCAAAACAAAACCACCAACGACCTGCAAAGCAGTGTAAGTGAAAAAGAAAAATCGCTGGCACAGTCGAATGCAAGAGTTAATTCGGTGAACTTTTTAGGCATCTACGTAGATAAATCTGTTTATAACCTCATCATGTGGGGTTTGGTTATTATTCTTGGGGCAACTGCAGCTATTGTAATATTCCGCTCGGGAAGCCATAGCCGTGAAGCCAGATACAGGATAAATCTTTATAACGAGCTTGATGAAGAGTTTAAGGCGTATAAGGCAAAGGCCAACGATAAAGAAAAGAAGCTTGCCCGCGAACTGCAAACCGAGCGCAACAAGGTGGATGAACTAATGGGTAGAGCATAATTAATCATTATGAAAGCCTATCTTTTTGGCTGGAATCCTTTAAAATGGGAATGGGCCAACCTCGACGAGGACATTAAGAACCTTGCTGAAACCGGGAAGTATGAAGAAAACTGGAGTGTTGCCAGCCATAAAACTATCCAACCGGGCGATAGGGCATACATTATCAGGGTTGGAGTAGAGCCAAAAGGTATTTTTGCGTCGGGGTTTGTTACAGCAGCACCTTACCAGGTATATCATAACGGCAGGTTGCGCTATCGTATTAATATAGCATTTGATGTTTTGCTCAATCCGAAAAAAGAATCTATCCTTTCGCTGGATATTTTAAAAACAGGAAATCTTGCCGCCCAAAACTGGACACCCCAGGCATCCGGCATTTCCATAAAACCACAGCTTGTTGACGAGTTAGATGGTGTATGGCTCGATTTCCTGGCAAACAACTCAAAAGTAGAGCTTTTGTAGATCCACAATTATATCGACCTGTTCCTCCTCATTTTTACTCAGGATAAAACCATTGAATTTTATTCAAAATTATAGCGTATCAGCTGTAACATAATAACATACATAATTATCTAAATGTTATTATGAAACCAAAACTTCAACTATCCCTTATTGCCATATTTTTAATATTGGCTGGCTGCACTAAGCCGAAAGTATCAAACAATCCGGGTTCCGTTAAAAAACTCCATGACCTGTTAGATAAAAGTGATTATTTTAAACTTGATGTGCAGTTTAAAATGCTTACCGACAGTATTGATGATGGAAACCGCTTGTACTTTAAAGCATATCTTGATAATGCATTTAACCGCAATGAAGAGTGCATTAAAGATATCGATTCTGTACTGGTTAATAAATCCATTAAATTACCCGATTCTACAAAAACTGCTTTAAAACAATTGCAGGGCGATAGCTATTTCAAAACCTATCAATACCTAAAAGCAGCACAATGCGATAGCAGTATATTGAAACTGTACAAGAAGTCGCTGCACAAGGATGTTATTGATGATGTGAATAATAATCTTTTAATAAGGAACGCACTAAAAGATATTCCGGCGCAGCAAACAGTTATAAAAAACAACACCACAATACCCTGGAAGAAAGATATGATTGGCCTGATCGAAATTCCTTTTACTACCCATAACCAATCTTTCGACGGAATATTCGATACCAGGGCCAACATATCCTCTATTACGCAAACCTATGCTAAAAAATTAGGGTTGCATATTTTAGATGTATCGTATAACGAAGGTAGCGGCGCCACAGGCATCCAGTTTAAAACAGGTATGGGTATTGCCGATAGTCTATATATTGGTAATGTATTGGTGAAAAATGTGGTTTTCCAGGTGATGCCCGATTCTATCCTTTATATTGCCCAGGTAAAATTCCAGCTGAATGTTATTATAGGGTTCCCGGTTATTGAGCAAATGCAGGAAGTACATATTTTCAGCAACGGAAAAATGACTATCCCGGTTACCCCTGCCAAAAGCGACTTGCATAACTTTGCCCTCGATGGCCTTGACCCTGTTATTGCTTTAAAAGCAGGTAATGATACCTTATCGTTCCATTTTGATTCCGGTGCCAGCTCATCCAATCTATATGCCGCTTACTTTGCAAAATATAAGGCTGATGTAATTAAGAAAGGCTTCAAAAAAACAGTTGGGTTTGGCGGTGCGGGTGGTTCTCAAAGGAAGGAAGTATATATTTTGGCAAAGCTCGACCTTGCTTTAGGCGGTAAAAATGTAAGTATCGACAGTGTAAGCGTACTTCAGCAGCCGATAACACCCGGTGAAAAATTCTACGGCAATATAGGCCAGGATTTCACCTCGAAATTCAGCGAAATAATTTACAACTTTAAGGATATGTATATTAAAGGACAATAATAAATTAAATAAAACATTTACAGATTAAAAAAGGCCATCTCTTTCGAAATGGCCATTTCTTTTATCTTGAATCTTGATTCTTATCTCTTGATTCTAAATATCTGATCTTCCGGTACTATCACACCTTGATCTCAACTTCAACACCGCTTGGCAATTCAAGCTTCATTAAAGCATCAACAGTTTTTGAATTTGAACTGTAGATATCCAATAAGCGTTTGTATGAGCATAATTGAAATTGCTCACGTGCTTTTTTGTTTACGTGCGGTGAACGCAATACTGTGAAAATTTTCTTTTCAGTTGGTAATGGAAGTGGTCCGCTTACTACAGCGCCTGTCGGCTTTACTGTTTTTACGATTTTTTCAGCTGATTTATCAACCAGGTTGTAATCGTACGATTTTAATTTAATTCTGATCCTTTGGCTCATTTTGTTTTTGTTTTAAATTACTCTAAGAGCTATTTGTTAGAGCAATTAATTTGAAAATTTATTTATTTGAAAATTTGAAGATTGAAGAAAGCTAATTTTCAAATCAGCACATCATCAAATCTTCAAATTAATTTAAGCATTTGCAGCAGCTTTTTTGCCTTTTGCTTTAGCAACTACTTCTTCCTGTACGTTACGTGGCGCTTCAGCATAGTGATCAAACTCCATGGTTGAAGTAGCACGGCCCGAAGTGATAGTACGTAACTGGGTTACATAACCAAACATTTCCGAAAGTGGTACAGTAGCTTTAATTACCTGTGCACCTGCACGTGAATCCATACCTAAAAGCTGGCCACGACGACGGTTCATGTCACCAATAACGTCACCCATGTTTTCTTCGGGGGTTAGGATCTCGATCTTCATGATTGGCTCAAGCAGCATTGGTTTACATTTTGGCAACGCCTCACGGTAAGCAGATTTTGCAGCTATCTCGAAAGATAACGCATCTGAATCGACTGCGTGGAACGAACCATCAATTAAACGTACTTTTAAGCTGGTTAACGGGTAACCCGCTAATACACCATTTGCCATTGAAGCAGCAAAGCCTTTTTCAACAGATGGAATAAAC
This sequence comes from Bacteroidota bacterium, assembly GCA_013286325.1. Taxonomy (GTDB): domain Bacteria; phylum Bacteroidota; class Bacteroidia; order Sphingobacteriales; family Sphingobacteriaceae; genus Mucilaginibacter. The sequence goes on from JABDFZ010000011.1 coordinate 6,743, forward strand.
TCACGTGGGATTGCACCACCGCTGATTTCATTCACAAACTGTAAGCCTTCTTTACCTTCGTCATTTGGTGAAAGTATAACCTGGATATCGGCAAATTTACCACGACCACCGGTTTGTTTCTTATAAGTTTCGCGGTGCTGTACGGTACCGGTAATTGATTCTTTGTAAGCAACCTGTGGCGCACCCTGGTTAACCTCTACTTTAAACTCACGTTTTAAGCGGTCCATGATGATATCTAAGTGAAGCTCGCCCATACCTGAAATTACAGTCTGGCCGGTTTCTTCATCAGAGTTTACACGGAAAGTTGGATCCTCTTCAGATAATTTACCTAAAGCCATACCCAATTTATCTACGTCAGCCTGTGTTTTAGGCTCAATAGCTAAACCGATAACCGGCTCAGGGAAGTTCATTGATTCCAAAACTATCGGGTGTTTCTCATCACAAAGGGTATCACCTGTTTTAATATCCTTAAAGCCTACTACCGCAGCAATATCACCTGCACCCACGTTAGGGATAGGGTTTTGCTTGTTAGCATGCATTTGGAAAATACGGCTGATACGTTCTTTGTTTCCTGAACGCATGTTATGTACATATGAACCAGCCTCAAGGTTACCTGAATACACGCGGATAAAGCACAAACGGCCTACGAAAGGATCGGTTGCAATTTTAAACGCTAATGCTGCAAATGGTTCTTTTTCTGATGGCTGACGAACAATTTCTTCGCCGGTATCAGGGTTTGTACCAACAATACCTTCAACGTCCATTGGTGAAGGAAGTAATTCCATCACATAGTCAAGCATAGTTTGTACACCTTTGTTTTTGAAAGATGAACCGCAAACCATAGGAACAATCTTAGCATCCAAAACAGCTTTACGTAAAGCGTCAAGCACTTCGCGTTCAGTAATTGTTTCTGGTGCATCGAAGAATTTCTCCATCAGGCTCTCATCATAGTCAGCTACTGATTCAAGAAGTTTTTCTCTCCACTCAGTTGCTTCTTCTATCATATCCTCAGGGATAGGCACTTCAGTAAAGGTCATACCTTTATCGTGCTCATTCCAAACAATACCTTTCCAGTTAATTAAATCAACAACACCTTTAAAGTTCTCTTCAGCACCAATTGGTAACTGTAAAGGAACAGCGTTGCTGCCTAACATGCTTTTTACCTGTTTTACAACATTTAAAAAGTCGGCACCGCTACGGTCCATTTTATTAACGAAACCTATACGGGCAACGTTGTAGTTATTAGCAAGTCTCCAGTTGGTTTCAGATTGTGGCTCAACACCATCAACAGCCGAAAACAAGAACACCAAACCATCCAATACACGTAATGAACGATTCACCTCAACGGTAAAATCCACGTGTCCCGGGGTATCAATAATGTTGATATGGTATGAATGTCCTCTGTATTTCCAGTCGATAGTAGTAGCAGCAGATGTGATAGTGATACCACGTTCCTGCTCCTGCGCCATCCAGTCCATTGTAGCTGCACCTTCGTGAACCTCACCAATTTTATGGCTAAAGCCCGAGTAGTACAGTATACGCTCTGTAGTTGTAGTTTTGCCGGCATCAATGTGAGCGGCAATACCTATGTTTCTTGTATATCTTAAATCTCTTGACATGGGTTTTTAATGATTGAATTAGTGAATTGGCGAAGGAGTGATTTTAATATGTTGTTATTATTAACAAATCACTAATTCACTCCTTCACTAATTCGCTAATTTCCTATTAGAATCTAAAGTGTGAGAACGCTTTGTTGGCTTCAGCCATTTTATGCGTATCTTCTTTCTTTTTCACTGCTGCACCTTCACCTTTAGCTGCTGAGATGATCTCACCTGCTAATTTCTCCATCATGGTTTTTTCACCACGGCGGCGTGCATAGCTGATCAGCCATTTCATACCTAAAGCCACTTTACGTTCAGGACGAACTTCGGTAGGCACCTGGAAGTTAGCACCACCTACACGGCGGCTCTTTACTTCAACAGCAGGCATTACATTGTTTAAAGCTTTTTTCCAGGTATCCAATCCGTTTTCGCTGGTTTTCTTTTCAACAATTTCAACTGCATTATAAAATATAGCATATGCGGTTGATTTCTTACCGTCATACATCATGTTATTTACAAACCTGGTAACCAAAATATCATTGAATTTTGGATCAGGAAGAAGGATTCTTTTTTTTGGTTTTGACTTTCTCATTGCTTTCTATCCTCCTTAATTATTTCTTTTTACCTTTAGTTGGCGCTGCTGCAGCTTGTCCCGGTTTAGGGCGTTTAGTTCCGTATTTACTACGACGTTGGTTACGACCGGCTACGCCCGAAGTATCCAGTGCACCACGGATGATGTGGTAACGTACACCTGGCAAATCCTTAACACGTCCGCCGCGGATCAATACTATTGAGTGCTCCTGTAAGTTGTGACCTTCTCCAGGGATATAAGCGTTAACTTCTTTTCCGTTGGTAAGGCGCACACGGGCCACTTTACGCATTGCTGAGTTTGGTTTTTTAGGGGTAGTGGTATACACGCGTGTGCATACTCCTCTTCGCTGTGGACAGCTGTCCAACGCTGGCGACTTACTCTTGTCAACCAGAGCTACTCTACCTTTTCTAACTAATTGTTGAATAGTAGGCATTCTTCCTTTTTTTGTTTATTTGTTTTTAACCCGGTTTTCGGGACTGCAAAAGTACGGACTTATTTTTTGATTTTCAATAGGTTGTGTGAAAAAGTTTTAGTACTTGGTTGATTAGGTTCGAATAAGAAGATTAGGATATGGTTTTGACAATTATCTAGGTTACTTATTCACAATTAAGGTATTAACAATAAATGTTACCAATCATCATAACCGCTTGGCAAATTATTAAGAAATACCCGATCTCAATAATTTCTTATTTGTTATATTTTAAGATCTTCATTTCCTCTTCAATTCAACAATTAGAGTATGAAAGGATAGTTCGACAAAATGGCGGTAAATGGCCGTACGGAGCAAGGGAATGGGAAGGTGTGTTGGTTGTGGCTATCGCAATAATACTTATTATTGTTAGTTCGATGAATGCCATCATTAGAAAATCAAAAGCATTTTATCTATTGTCGATACTTCTTATCATTATTCCACTTATAATATATCATTACCTATAAAACTCATATAAACAAAAGGTCGTGCTACTTAATGTCAAGTCCTTGAGTTTTCAAATAAATGAAAAAACAAAGCCCCGGCAATGCCGGGGCTCCTTATCACACACAAACCTAACCAAAACTATCTTAATTAATAACCGTGACGGTAGTAATGATGATGATGGCCTCCGTAGCCGCTTTCAACATAACAACCCGATGTTACTGATGCTATAGCGCATATCAAAAGCGCAAATGCTATAAATTTCTTTTTCATGGCTTTAAGTTTTTATATCAACACTTTTATATTGCTGTGTTTAGTTATTTGATTGAATTAATATTAAAAGGATTAATTACATCGAAAAGAATTATAGATCAGCATTCCCCCTTAAAGGGTGAGGCAATTCTGCAGCAGGTTTAATATATTTGATAATCAACTAAAAATCAGCAATGAAAAAAGCAACCTTACTCCTCAATGTAATATTCTTTCTATTCATAAGCTTCCGCACCTCCGCCCAGGTTATTACCAAATACGGCGACAATGTGAGTACCTTAAACGGCATAATTAAAGCTTATTACGATATTGTTACCGTTAAAAAAGGCGGTAAAGTATTTTATGAGCGCGATAGTTTGATCCATTGGCCCAATGTAAACATCGGTGCGGTTAGTATTTCAAAAAGCGGCAAACCTGTTATGCATTATATAAGCCTTAAAGAATACCATCGCCTCTCCGACCCTTCTTTAGAAAAAGATGGTTTCGACGAAAGAGAGATCTCCCGTAAAGTAGAAAAGTTCGGCAGTATATACCACGTTTGGAGCACCTACGAATCAAGAAACGAACCCAACGGCCCAATTATCGACCGGGGTATAAACAGTATAGAGCTATTTTATGACGGAACCCGTTTCTGGGTAATGGGCTGGATCTATGATAGTGAAAGTAAAAACAACCCCATCCCGGCAGAATATCTAAAAAAGTAAAGGCTATGCTATATTTCAGATAAGCTAACTTGATTAGCTTATCTGAAATAGCGGCCTCTTTACGCCTTTCAATATTTTAAAAGATCGCGGTTAATTAGTGCGATGGTGCTCCCGGTGGTGCTGGTGGCGGTTTCAAATGCCTTGGTGGGGCGCAACTTGTGCTTAATACGGCGTACACAGTGGTAAGCAATATCATGGTTATAAACTTCTTTTTCATGGCTGATGTTTTTATTTATAACCTTGGTTAACAGCCATTTGTTTTTTTATTGTTGATTTGTAAGGTTTTGCAAATGGCGCTTTTCGGGTGGCAGGGCTTTATATTTTTTGTAGCTGTCGTTAATATAAACCGCCAGCGACTCGTTATTATTCCCTTTTATAAACGCATAGGTAGGGCGGTACAAAGTCATAAAATCTTCCAGATCCTGACCCTTCAATGGTACAATACTGCCTACATAGCTGCTGGTAAAAATGGCATCCACATGCCGTTCTTCTTCCTCATGTTTAAAATACCGTTTTAACCTCCGTGCATCCTTTCCCTCTTTACTAAACCACGAACTCGGCGAAAATACATATACCTTACTTTTTGTATAAATATCAGGGTATTCCTTATGCGGGTCGAATGCCTGCCGCGTCGACCTGATGGTAACGGCGTTTAAAGTAACAACCCTGGTTACCATCGTAATTTTTTTTGGCGTCAAATCCACCACATATAAAGTATCTGATACATAACCTGGAGAGTCGAAGATCAGCAAATGCCCGGTTTCAGTTTTTATGTTGAAGTTTCCCTCTTTATCAGTAAGCGCAATCTGTTTATTGTTGTTATCTCTTATAAAAACATTGCCCAGTTTGGCATTGCTCCCGCTTTCGTACACAGTACCCTTTAAAAGCCCCTGTGCGTTAACCGATCCTGCTATAAGTCCTAACAGAACAGCTAAAATATATCTCATTTTCATGATAGATGAATTATACGGTTAAGATAACCTTTTTTAGGTGAAATTGGTTTTGATTTTAACATATATGACCGTAAGTTGGCAGTTCTCATGGAGTAATTTGCGGTTAAAGGTTAGCTCAAAAAAAAGCAGCAATAGGTTTAGTTAAACCTATTGCTGCTTTTTTATTTTGTCTGCCTACTGCAAACTGTCCACTGTCAACTACTTACTGACTTAGGGTTTCTTCCAAACGTTGTTGGCTTCGTTAAAATCAGGAAGCACTTTATCAGGGTCATACGTAACCGACTCTATAGCTTCTGTAGATGGATATTTAAATTTCCAGCTATTGTTGCGTTCCCATATTTCAACTGGTAGCTTCACCCTATCGGTTTTACCGCTAACTGTTTTTATTTCCAGTATTACAGGCATAGCCATTTTTTCAAGATTGTCTATAGTAATATATGCTCCTTTTGTAGGGTCATTATCAACATAATCAACACTGCGAACGCTTACATCTAAGCGCCAGTTATTAATAAACCAGCCTCTCCAAAACCATTGCAGGTTTTCGCCACCGGCATTTTCCATAGTACGGAAAAAGTCGTCAGGTGTTGGGTGTTTAAATGCCCATTTTGCAATATAGGTCCTAAAGGCAAAATCAAAACGCTCAGGGCCTAATATCTGCTCGCGCAGCATGGTTAAACCGGCTCCTGGTTTTGAGTATAGAAGGGTGCCTGTATTTCTCTCTTTCAGGTTAGCTGGTTGGCTCAGCATTGGCTCTAAACCGGGTGCGGTAAAGAAAGCCCCTGCACGGTGCATATCACCGGCTCTTTTACTTTTGTATTCGCCGTTGTTAAAGTCAGCTGTCGAAAGGGTATTGATAAAAGTATTAAAACCTTCGTCCATCCAGCCATACATACGCTCATTCGAACCTACAATCATCGGGAACCAGGTGTGGCCGAATTCATGGTCGTTAACACCCCAAAGGCTTCCTTTTTTTGCTGTATATCCGCAAAAAACAATACCCGGATATTCCATACCACCTACTATACCTGCAACAGCAGTTGCCGCAGGGTAAGGGAATTCAAACCATTGTTTTGAGTTAAATTCAATTGATTTTTTTACATACTCTGTCGAACGGCCCCAGGCATCATTGCCATCGCTTTCAACAGGATAAGCTGATATTGCTATAGATTTTTTTCCGCTTGGCAGATCCATTTTTGCAGCATCAACTATAAATGCAGCCGACGATCCCCACGAGGCATCACGGGCATTCTTTATTTTAAAGTGCCAGGTTAAGGTCTTTTTACCAGCCGGGCGTGAAGCCGGGTCAAGTACCTCAGCAGCCGAACGGATCACTACAGTTTTTTCGCTGTTTGCTGCTTCAGTCCAGCGTTTTAATTGTGTTGGAGTATAAACTTCCTGTGGGTTCAGCAACTCGCCCGATGCTACTACAATGTGATTTGCAGGTGCAGTAATACTCAGGTCAAAATCGCCATATTCCAGGTAAAATTCACCCGGGCCAGTATAAGGGATGGTGTTCCATCCGTATATATCATCATATACACACATACGCGGATACCATTGTGCTACCTGGAAGATCTTTCCGTTTTTGGTATCCTGAATACCCATACGGTCCGATCCGTAGTTTGGCGAAATAAATGAGTATTCAATTTTAAGTTTTACCTGGCCGCCGTCAGCAGTTACTTCTTTTGGTAAAAAAACCTGCATACGGGTATCAGTTACCAAAAACTTCACATCTGTCATAGCCCCTTTAAGGCCAATCATCTTTATCGATTTTATTTTATAGCCTGCATCAAAATCCTGTCCGCGGCCCCAGTTACGGCTTACCGGTTTTGGCGGATTACCTACCAAAGGCACTATGCCTGTTCCCCTCGAATCAAGCTTAAAAAGGTTTTGTTCAAGGTTCATCCATAGATAACCCAGTTTTTGCGGGCTGTTATTGGTATAGGTTAACACTTCCGATCCAGTAATTTCATTGGTTTGATCGTTAAGTGTAGCCGCTAATTGATAATCAGCACGATTTTGCCAGTATTTAGGCCCTGGTTCTCCATCAGCAGCACGGTATTCCGAGCCGTTTTTTCCGTAAAAATACGGGCCAAATGTCTCATGGTAATCATAGTTAGAAGCTGGAGGTGTTGCAGGGGCTGTTTGTCCTGGTGTAGTTGCCTGCCCGTTGGTGGTTTGCCCGGCAGGGGTTTGTTGTGCCTGGCTAACACCAGTTACAGCAATAAAAGCCAGTGCAAAACCGGCTATTAGTCTTAATTTCATTTTGAGGTCAGTTTGTAATTTATAGCAAGTATACTATAAAATTAGGAATGCAATGATTCGTAAAATAATTGTTACCAATAAGTTAGCGTATAAAATGCAAAAATCCCCCTAAAAGGGGGATGCTTAATTTTAATTGACCAACTTGGATTGGGTTGATTAAAATTAAAGATACATTCCTTTCAACCTAATCAACTCAATCAATGGCTCACTTAATCAACTCTTTATCATAAACCTTCTCGTCAAAACCAAAAAACAAAAAGCCGTCGTTTTCAATTACCGGTCTTTTTATCATGCTTGTTTTTTCCTTTAAAAGCTTTAAGGCATCAGCACTGGTTTTTACACTTTCTTTAACTGCCGGGTCAAGCTGTTTCCAGGTAAGGCCCTGTTTGTTCAAAAACTTTTCATAACCGGCCTTGGCATCCCACTCTTTTAATTTCTCATCACTTACACCGAGTTTTTTAAAATCGTGAAACTCGTAATTAACATGATTGGCCTTAAACCAGTCGAGCGCCTTTTTTACCGTATTGCAATTGGTTATTCCATATACCTTCATATTGCAAATGTATTAATTTCCTGTTGCAGGTTTAGCAGCTCCTTTGGTATCATCGTTATCAATTCCGCGCTGGTTCTTTTTAATTTCGGCTTTAAGCTTGCCAAAGCGATAGTTAAAACCAACGTTGAAGGAGCGGTAAGGATTTTGCGAAGTGCTTGTTTGGTAGAATGCAGGGTCGCGGGTATAGCTGTTAAAAGTTCTGTATTTGCTGTATGGGTTGCTCACATTAAAAAATATGGAACCTTTTTTCTTCAGTATATCTTTCGAAGTGCTGATCGAGCTAAACACGTTCGAGCTCGATTTTCCTTGTAATAAAACATTTGCGCTGTAAAAGCCGCCGTTTATCCCGGCGCGCCAGGTATCTGTTATCCTGTAACCGGCATAAGCAAACGTATATCCTTGCACCCCTTTATTATTATATTGTTGCCCATTAAAATATCCGCTTATCCAAACATTCGAGATCCGGCTGTTGATATTAATATTCAGCTTTTTGGTGATCGGGTAGCTTACGCTTGCACTAAAGCCAAGGTTTTTATTAGCGCCCAAATTTTCGTTGGTAGTATATGATACCGTATCAATAAGCTTTGTAACGCTTTGTATGGAGTTATTGGAATAAGAATAAGACAAGCCCAAGTTAATTGAACCTTTCGAAAACCTGCTGAAATTAAATTCGAAACTATGGTTAAGCACCGGCTTTAAATTGGGGTTACCTGTGCTGATGAATTTGGGATTTGTTCTGTCAACAAACGGGTTCAGCTCATAAATATCGGGCCTTTGTATCCTATTGGTAAACCCGAAAGTCATACTCATCCCGTTTTTAAGTTTCCGCTGCACAGAGATCGAAGGAATAATGTTATTGTAATTCCTGTCCACGTCAGTTGACTGCGAAACAAAGTGAGCGGTAATATCCGTAATTTCTCCTCTGAAACCCGCCTTAACACCCCAGTTATTTAAATTATACTGGTAAGTATTGTAAAAGCTGTATACGTCCTGGTTATAATTAAAATTGTTAACGGTTGTCGGGTCCAGCAAATAAGTTTGAGTTGCCTCTATAAAATTTTGGTTCCCAAAATCACTCGAGCTCTTTCTTAATATTGCTTTTAGCCCGCCTTCAATAGTGATATTTTTCAGCGGATGTACATAGTCGGCTTGTATGGTTTGCTCTTTTGTCGCAGCGTTATTTTGTTGTAAATAATCTGGATTGCCGTAGTTAAACCTGTCGGTTATGGTATTTATATTTTCGCTGGTATTGGGCTGATTGGAGAACTTATAACTTAAGGTCAGCAAACGGTCTTTATTATGCTGAAAGCCCAATTGATAGTTTACGCCAAAATCCAAACCATTATAATTCGATGTGCTGTTGTTGTTTATCCGGTAACTTTGGGTAAGTGTATTGGTATGGTCAAACAGGTTACTGAACTGGCTGTTATCACTATTGTTATGTCCGTTATTATAATCAAACGAACCTGTTACCAGGTTAAGCGAGTCAATTTCGTAACTCAGCTCTGTGCTGGTATAAATGTATCTCCCCTGGGCAGTATTCTCCGATGCCTGGGTTAAATAGGTTGGAGTATCGGTAAAGGTCCGCCGGGTTGATGCTGATGAGCTATGGCGTTTTATTTGTTTACCATAACCTGTATAATTAGATATACCCAGTTTTCCCTGTTTTACAGTTAATGAAAGTCCGGCTCCAGGCCCGTAAAGGCTGTTATCGCGCACATTAAAACTTCCGTTATAGCCCTGGTCAATTTTCTTATTGGTGATGATATTTATTATACCGGCTAATCCCTCGGCATCATATTTTGCAGGTGGTGTGGTAATGATCTCTATCTTTTGAATACTGCTCGCAGGCATCGACTTAAATACATCCGACGGATTGTGCGCCACTAACGACGAAGGCTTGCCATTTATCAATATTTTATAATTGCTCTCGCCTTTTAGCTGTATGTTATCGCTTGCGTCTACTGTAACCAGCGGAACCTTGCGCAGCATATCCAAAACATTCTGAGTCTTGGTTTCCGGGTCGGCCTGTACGTCATAGCTTATCCGGTCAATCTCTTGTTTCACAATTGGTTTTACTGCAGTTATCGAAACTTCTTTCAATTGATTTTTTGCCGGTGATAAAATAATATTGCCAACGTTTACCTCGGTATTACTACCGCTTATCTTTACAACCTTACTTTTATAGCCTACCGATGCAAAGGTTAACTGGTATGTTTTTCCCATTACCGCCTTCAATTCAAACGTGCCGTCATCTTTAGTTAAACCACCCCTTACCGATTGTTTGGTTACTGCGTTTTGCAGGGCAACGGTAACATAGCCCAATGGCTTATTGGTTACAGAATCAATAGCTGTACCTTTAACAGTTAATGTTTGCGGAGCAGGTTGAGCCAGTACTGTGGCCGAAAGGTAACAGCACAAGGCTATCAGCAATAATTGTTTCATTGGGGATTTTGGATATTTGCGGCGAAGGTATTAACCCGAACCCTATAAAAAAAATGGATTAACATTATTTAACTAACAAATTAGTTACGTAACGTTAATGTTACTTTGTTGCAATAAGCATTGTCATAACAGTGTCTTTTTATGCTGATCAGGCGCCACCGCCGCCAGTGTTGCCACCTTTGCCTCCGCCTTTGGTATCATCATTGTTTATACCGTGCTCGTTCTTTTTAATATCGCTGTTTAGCTTGCCAAACCTGAAGTTGAACCTCACCGCAAACGTGCGGTAATAGTTTTCATTAAATGATGTTTGATAAAAATCATCCGAGTTGGTGGTCGACCGGAATGTTTTGTACTTACTGTAAGGGTTGTTAGCCACTAATGAAATGGTTGCCTTTTTATCCAAAAACTCCTTCGATACTACATACGATGAGTAAAGGAAGTTGCTCGAACTTCCTTGCAGGTTTATGTTCCCGCTAAAAAATCCCGAATTGATGCCGAAAGCATAGCCATGACTAAATTTATACCTTGTATTGGCAAAAATATTCCCTGAGTAGCCGTCGTTTTTATATTTCTGGTCATTAAATACCCCAGCCAGCCAAATATGGTTTACTTGCCCGTTTATATTAAACGTAAAGTTTTTTGTTATGCTGATGTTAGCATTTACATTTAAACCCAGCGTTTTGTTGCTCCCCAAATTTTGGAAGGTAGTATAGGTAACTGTTTCCTTTTTACCATTAATACTATCAGTTTGAAGGCTCGATACATTCTGAATTGAATTGTTGGAGAATGCATAACTAAGCCCTGCTGTAAATGAGTTTTTGGTAAAGTTGCTGTAGGTTAGCTCGAAGGTATTATTCAGTTCCGATTTCAGATCCGGGTTCCCTGTACTGATAAATGCTGGATTAGAGCGGTCGATAAATGGATTAAGCTGAAATATACCCGGACGCTGTATTCGTTGCGTAAACCCGAAGTTGATACTGCTTGTTTTAAAGCTCCGCTGGATAGATACCGATGGTATTAAATTATTATAGCTTGGCGCCGTTTTAAAATCTGCCGAAACAAAATCAGCACTGATAGAAGTATGTTCAATTCTTAAACCTGCTTTGCCTGTCCATTTATCAAGTTTTAACTGGTACGAGTTATATACACTGTAGATATCCTGGTGATAATTAAAATCATTGGTTTGCCCGGCATTGGTTACATACTGCTGCGTGGTACTATCCCGGTCGTCACGATGATAATTACTATAATTATTACGTAATATAGCTTTAGCTCCCGCCTCCAGCGTAAAATATTTATTCAGCGGGCCTGCGTAATCTACCTGTATAGTATGTTCCTTATTACCTGCATCGTTATACTGCTGATAATCTGGGTACGCCCCCTGCGGATAGTTTATCCTGGCTGCAAATAAATTATCATTAAACTGCTTATTTGGCGAGTAGCTGTACTTGTACGAAAAGGTAAGAAAGCGGTCTTTCTCATTTTTAAAGCCAAGCTGATAATTTAAGGCTGCGTCAAGCCCGGTAAAGCTTCCTGTAGAGGCATTTTGCAGATTATAATGCTGCCTGATTATCCCTAAGCTATCAGTATTCGAAAGCCGCTGGCCGTTTTGATCAAACTTATTACCAAAAAGATCTATCGACCCTGTAATTAAATTAAGGGTATCTATCTCATAGCTTAATTCAGTATTCAAGTAATGAAAATTACCCGATTGCGCATTGGTACCGCTTTGTACTATATTGTTATGGTTGCCAAAAATATTCTCAACATAGCCCGAAGTAGTTTTTTGATGCCCCTGGCTACCAAAACCAGCAAATGCCGACATCCCGAATTTGCCTTGCTTTAAAGTTCCGTTAATATTATAGCCCGGCCCATATACCGAGTTAAACCGGCTGTTTATACCAATATTATATCCCTGGTCAACATTCTTTTTGGTGATGATATTAATAATACCAGTAAGCCCTTCAGCATCGTATTTTGCAGGTGGTGTAGTAATTACTTCAATCTTTTCAATATTGGTGGCCGGCATCGATTTTAAAATATCCGAAGGGTTCTTTGCAAACAAAGCCGATTCCTTACCATTAACCAATATTTTATAGTTTCCGCTGCCTTTTAACAATATATTGTCCGATGCATCAACCGATAAAAGCGGCACTTTCCTGATCATATCCAATGCCGAAAATGCCTTGCTTTCCGGGTCAGCCTGTACATCATAGCTAATACGGTCAACCTCCTGCTTCATTAGCGGCCTTTGTGCAGTTACCGAAACTTCATTCAACTGGTTGCTCGAAACCGAAAGCATAATCTTACCAACGTCTATATCAGTAGTCGAACCTGTAATTTTTACAGATTTACTTTTATACCCTACGGATGCAAATGTTAGCAGGTAATCTTTAACCGGAAGGTTCTTTAATTCAAAACTGCCGTCATCTTTCGTTAACAATCCCTTTACCGATTGCTGCGTTTTTGCATCAAGCAAAACCACCGTAACATAACCTAATGGCTTATTGGTAACAGAGTCAATAGCGGTTCCTTTAACAGTTATTGTTTGCGGAGCGGGTTGTGCCATTACTGTAACCGACAGGTACCAGCAAAATGCCAGCAGTAAAAATTTCTTCATAAAATTTCTTTTCGATTTCACTGATCGCAGTAGCGATTAGTGAAATCACATCATGGTTCGTTTAAGGCTACATGACGACGGCGGGTTCAATCTGTTGCAAACCAAACCGGCATTTAACAGATTTTAACGTTTTTTAACAATTGAAGGGAGAATTATTGAATTAGTGATTTGGTGAATGACTAAATTGGTGATTTAGTGAGTTTTAAACTGATCAGGCATAAATCACTAATTCAGTCATTCACTTATTATAACGGGTCATGGTAAGCTCGGTACCTATTGCGGCAAAGCTTTTTATCATTTCGATAGAGCGGTCAATCAATTCGGGGAGCGCCGGTAATTCATCTTTATCAAAACCATCAAGCACATAATCAACCTGGCGGCCTTTCGGGAAATTGTCGCTAACCCCAAAACGCAGGCGAGCATAATCGCTGCGCCCAAGCGTGGCTTCAACATGTTTTAAACCATTGTGCCCGGCAGCGCTGCCCTTGGGTTTTAAGCGTAAAGTGCCGAAAGGCAGGGCAATATCATCAACCACTATCAGCACATTTTCAATAGGGATCTTTAGTTCCTTCATCCAGTGGTTAACCGCCTTACCACTAAGGTTCATGTAGGTAGTGGGCTTTATAAGGTAAAGCGTGCGGGCTTTATGGGTTACTTCGGTATAATAGGCCAGGCGCATATTGTAAAATTTGGCACTTTCCTGCTTTGCCAATTCATCCAATATCATAAACCCTATATTATGCCTTGTATCAGCATATTCCGGCCCTATGTTCCCTAAACCAACTATTAAATATTTCATGATTAGTTCATAGTTGATGGTTCATAGTTCATAGCCAAAAAAATCGACCTATGACTTATAGCCATCTACTAATTAAAAAGCGAAGTTATTATTTTTAAACAAAAACAGCGATAAGCCTAAACTCATCGCTGTTAATCTATGAAATCACAAAATCAATCAGTGCAATCACTCAATAATCGGTGAAATCATTCAATTATTTTTTACCTGCTGCTGCTTCCTGCTCAGCCTGGCGCAATGCACGTGAAGTAGTTACAGAAACTATTGTATCTTCTTTTGCATTCATAATAGTAAGCTTATCAACTTTGATGTCGCTAACTTTTACAGATTTACCAACTTCTAAAGTTTCAATGCTTACTTCAATAGCATCTAAATGATCTTTAGGTAAAGCTTTGATACGTAATTTCCTTAATTTTTGTACAAGTTTACCACCTGTTTTAACACCTGGTGAAGTTCCGGTTAATTTAACAGGGATTTCAATGGTGATAGGTTTTTTCTCGTCTAAAAGTAAAAAATCTACGTGGATGATCTGCTCAGTTAATGGATGAAACTGAAGATCTTTAATAATAGCCTGTGATTTTACACCTGCAATGTTTAAGTCGATGAAATGAACAACCGGCGTATAAACTACGGCTTTCAAATCAGCTGCGGACACTGAAAAGTGGGATTGTGTTGCCCCACCGTAAAGTACTGCTGGCACCAGGCTTTGGTAACGCAGTTCTTTAGCGTCTCTTTTCCCTACGTTCTCTCTTGGAGAACCGCTAATAGCAATTGATTTCATTTTTATTTATTTGTTTATGTTAAAAGTCCATGGTCAATAGTCCATAGACGATGGTATTATTATGTGTTATTTGTATTCGTTTCAAAATTAACTATGGACTATCGACCATAGACTATGGACTTTCTCAATCCACTTTAAACAACTGGCTTATCGAGCCATGTTCGTTTACATTCATTATCGCTTTTGCAAACAGGTCGGCAGTGCTAAGTACCCTTATCTTACTGCTGTGATGTTTAAGCGGAATGGTATCTGTTACTATCAATTCAGTTAAAACCGAATTTTCAAGCGTTTCATAAGCCTTGCCTGATAATACCGGATGTGTACAAACAGCACGTACACTGCGTGCACCGCGTTCCATAATTAATGCTGCTGCTTTTGCCAATGTTCCGGCAGTATCGCATATATCATCAATCAACACTATATCCTGTCCGGTAACATCACCAATAAGCGTCATCGACTCTATTTCATTGGCGCGCTTACGTCGTTTATCGCATATTACTACTTCGGCATTAAAGAATTTTGCAAAAGTACGCGCCCTGTATGAGCCCCCCATATCAGGCGAAGCAATGGTTAAATTACCCAAACCAAGGCTTTTTATATAAGGCACAAAAATTATAGAAGCATCAAGGTGATCAACCGGGATATCAAAAAATCCCTGGATCTGCGCTGCATGCAGGTCCATTGTCATAATGCGGTTAATGCCTGCTGCTACCAACAAGTTGGCAACCAGTTTCGCACCAATAGCAACACGGGGCTTATCTTTCCTGTCTTGTCTGGCCAGTCCGAAATAAGGGATAACAGCGGTTACATAATGGGCTGATGCACGGCGTGCGGCATCAATCATCATCAGCAGTTCCATCAGGTTATCAGTTGGCGGGTTAGTGCTTTGTATCAAAAACACATCGCAGCCACGTACCGATTCGTTAAAATGGGGCTGAAACTCGCCATCGCTGAAACGCGAAATATCTACTTCACCTAAATCGCGGCCGTATGACGCCGCAACATTTTCGGCCAATGTTTGTGTGGCCGAACCTGCAAATAATTTAACGGGGTTAAATTGTAATGGCATGTTTTGATTTCGGAAGTCGGATTTACGATTTCAGAATTTTTATTAACGTCCTTATAAAAATTTCGGATTTCGATATTCTTCAGAAATAAATCCGAAATTGAACATCCGAAATCCGAAATACTATTGTTGCCCGACCAGGATTCGAACCTAGACAAACGGTACCAAAAACCGTCGTACTACCATTATACTATCAGGCAATCTCCTTAGGTTTGTTATCCATCCCAAAAAGGAACGCAAATATAGGAGGTTTTTTTTGTTCTCAAAAGCTTTTTTAAAAAAGAGTAGAAAAGTGCCTGTATACAAGAATCTATAGCCAAAAAATTACCTAATCCTGGTTCTTGACCCTTTCCCAAACTAAATATTTATCTCCATTTGATAGAAAACACCTGGATTATTTTTAACAACAAGAGTCGAATTTAACTGCCGGGCCATTAAATTCACCAGTTTTAACCCGAAGGAAGGTGCCTTATCTTTGTTCTCCGGTTTTAAACCCATGCCATTGTCGCCAAGGGTCAGCAACAATTTCGATTTTTCAATCAGCGCCAGGCCAAGGTGTATCTCGCCGCCTTTATCGGTAAAGGCATATTTAAAAGCATTAGTTGCCAATTCATTAGCTATTAGCCCAATGGCAACCGCCTTATCAGCTTCAAGCATTATATTAATTACCTCTATCCTTAAATTAATCCCGTTGTGCTTATGCCCGCCAAAAGAGTCTTTTAAATGAGTCAATAATTTTGTCAAATACTCATTCATTTCAATTTTCGTGGTCGTATTATCCAGGTACAACTTATTATGGATCAAATTCATCGACGTCAGCCTCGACTCATTTTCCCTAAGGGCATCCTTGGTTTTTTCATCACTCAGGTTTTCTATCTGCATCGCAAAAAGGCCCGATAGTATTTGCAGGTTGTTTTTAACACGGTGATGCATATCGCGCATTAACGTTTGTATGCGTAGGTTGGCTTTATTTTTTATCCGGAAGCTGTTATAAGCTATAACGAACAGCAACAACAGTAAAACAGCCGAAATTATTAGTACCGTAATGGAGAGTTTTTGCTGCCTCACAATTTTTTTCTGCAGGTTATTTTGCAAATGCAGCGCCGATATATCTTTTTCCTGCTGGCTTGTCTGGTATTTAATTTCCAGCTCATCAATTGTTTTTTGTTTGGCAACCGTAAAAAGGCTATCCTTTAAATCGCTCCTTTTATTATCGTATAATAATGCATTTTTATAATCACCAGAGTGTTCATATAAATGAAACTTAATGGTATAAGCTTCCAGCAGCAATTCCGGCAGTTTTAATTGCTGGGCGGTGTTAATGGTGTTGTTGATAGCCGCCAGCGCTTGTTTATATTTTTTTTGCTGAGTATAAACCTCCGCAAGGTCGGCATTGCCACGGGCTAACTCTTCCGTCATGTCATAATTCGTGGCAATACGCTGCGATCTTAAAATATAGCCTTCGGCCTTTTCCAGATCACCTTTCATTTTCCACGACGAGCCAAGATTTTGCAAAGTGAACACCATACTGCTCGAATCTTTTTCGTGCCTTAAAATTGCCAGGCTTTTAGAAAGATAATATATGGCAGAATCTGGTTGGTTATACCGGTTAAATGCAAACCCGATATTATTTAATGATAACCCTACTAATCTTTTGTCGTTAAGCTTTTGCCGTATAATCAGGGCTTTTCTATTATATGATAGTGCTTTGGGGTAGTTATTCAATTCACCAAAACATAATGCTGTCGAATTATAGGTATAAGATAAGCTTTCTTCGTCTTTTAAATTCTCAAAGATGTCTGATGATCGTATAAAATAATCAACAGCCGTTGAATATTGTGAGAGCTTTCGCTCACATATACCGATATTTAAAAAAGCCGTTGCTAAGGCAGATAACTTATGGGTCTTTTTATATATGTCGGCGGCCTTCTTATACTCGTCTACAGATTGTTTTAAAGCTCCCATCTTATAATCAGCCATACCCAGGTTTAACCACGAATCTCCGCTTAAAGAATCTACATGATATTTCCCTGCAGCAATTAAGGCGTTGGAAGCGTAAACTTTGGCGCTATCATATTTTCTTAAATCCCAATAGGACGCCGAAATAAAATTCAGGCTTTTAATCAGCGTAATCTTATTATTAGTGTTATTAGCGTTCTGCCATGCCTGTTTCGCCAGCTTTATACCCGTTAGCTGATCTTTGGATGATTTAGCTTTTTTTAATAAAGAATCGGGGTTTTGATCGTCCTGATAAAAAAAGGGATAAGCATTATTCAATAAAACACATAAGCTTATAAATAAAAAAAATCCTTTTTTTAACGACACCATTTGATAAGGAATAAAATACAAATTTAAGTATCAAATCATGTACCTAAATTTATTGATCTAAATTAATAAAAAAGGGCCGAAAAATTCCGGCCCTTTGTAAATTATTAAAGACTTGGGTGTTTTGGATCGTCATTACCGCCAGAAAGACTAGTAGAGTCAGCTTTAGTTGTTTCCAGTTTTATGATCTGGTTTTTTGCAGGAACAACTATTGTATCTTTTTTACAGCCGGTAATTGTTGCAGAAATAATAATTATAACAGTTACAAAGTAAAGAAATAAACGCACTTTAAATACCTCCTTTCGTTTAAGGAGGGCAGGTGGCATTCCGGATGGCAGGTACTGCCCTCTTTTACCTGTTTATCCGGAGATGTCTTTTTAACAATATTTAGATAATCGTATACCAGTTCATGACGCCGATATTCTATGTTGAATTAAGTTTTACGGCATCACAATATGTTTGGGTAACAATGTGGCACGTACCTACCAAAAAAGTACGTGATAAGGTTTAGGTCAGCTTCTTTAATATCTTAAATAACCAAGCCGCTATTTGGGATCGGCAACTAATGAGTTTAATTATTTGTAGTTCGATTTTCCTTTGCTGAACAATGCCTTCTTTTACAAAGACACCGAAGTAAGTTGAATCAGAATATCATTGTTTAAAAATGATAACTGCTTATAAAATGGAGTACCGGGGTATTAATAAATGTTTAAATATAGTTAACCAGGGAGCACACATTTTACTTACTTAAATCTTAAGTCTATCAAACTGATTTGAAAGTAATGCTATTTGCTAATTAAACAGCTAATGAGTTTATGAATTAGCTGTTTTTCCTTGTGAACTGGTGTTTTTAGAATAGGAACAAACTGATGTGTAATAATTGTTTATCAACATCATTTGTTATTATAACTTTGTTTTTAAATACGTATTCATGTTAAGTAAAATTAAAATTGTAGTTGTTGAGGACGAGATACTCATTGCCGAATCATTAAGGATGATGTTGGAGAACCTCGGCTACGAAGTTCCGGCAATTTTTAATTCAGGTTCGGAGGCAATTAAAAACTTCAGGCCAGGCTTTGCGGATATTGTAATTATGGATATCGAGCTTGCCAATAATACCAATGGTATTGATACAGCAATTGAATTAAAAAAGATCTGCGACCCGCCTATAATTTTTATTACCAATAATACTGACGAACGTATCCGTAAAAAAGCAATTTACGAAACCAGCGCATTACACTACGTCACTAAACCTTTTACAAAGCTTGATATCAGCATAGCTATTGATCTTACCCTTAAACTATCCGGCGATAAAGAAACAACTTCAAAAAACACAAGTGAGTTTTCTCATATGATGAACGATTGCATATTTGTTAAAGACGGAAGTAGTTTCAAAAAAATAATGATCAGCGATATCCGCTTCCTGAAAGCAGAAGGAAGCTATTGCAATTTATATTATAACGACAGCAATATTTTATTCAGCGAGAATTTGAGCTTTCTGGAAGGCAGATTATCTTTTGCAAAAAGCCTGCTTCGTGTTCATCGTTCTTACATCATCAATGTTAATTATATAAAAAAGATCCAGGACAACCGCCTGTGGGTTGATGACGAGGAAATTCCAATCGGCATAACCTACAAAAAAGAATTAGGCGATTTAATAAGATTTATTTGATTGGTTCATAGTTAAACCATTTAAACACATGCTCGTCTTATAATTGGTCAAGCCTTATTTATGCCTATACATTTCAACCTTTTTAACATTATAGTTCTTTTAGGGTCGCTGCAGGGCATTATATTAAGCCTCATGCTTTTGTTTTCGGGTAAGGACAAAAGGCAAAACAAATATTTTCTTGCGGCTTTTATGCTCATGCTGGTTTACGATAGCTTTGGCACCTTTTGCTGGAGCTCTGGCCTTAACATTAAATGGCTTGCTTTTTTCGATGGTATATTTCCTTACACCATTATTTTAAGCGCCGGGCCAAGTCTTTATCTTTATATAAAAACTACTATCCAATCCGGTAAGATTCTCCGCAACATAATTTTCAAAACCTATTTACCCGTATTTATCGACTTTTGTTTCCGGTCGTGTTTACTCATCTATGCTATCCTGAACAACAACGGAATTTCATTAGGAATAAAGGCAGGCCAAATTGATGCTGTATATCAACCATTCGCAGAAGTATTAATGGTGATTATCTTCTGGCTGTACCTTATTTCAGCAATCCGGCAGTTTAAAAATTGGCAACCGGAAACAAGCGGTGCAGATGCATCATTAATTACCGAGCAAAACCTGGTTAACAAGTGGACAAAAGCATTACTAACCGTAATGACGTTAATTGCAATTGTATGGGCAGCCACTATTTTTGGTTCGATATTGTTTAATATCCAGGGCATTGCCTATTTTTCACCTATAGAGATAATTCTGGTTATTTTTATTTACTGGATCGGGCTTAAAGGATATCAGCACACGCGGGTTGTTTATATCAGCGATCAAAAAGCCGCCAAAACCTATGCCGATACCCTACCCGCCGAAGAAGCGGAAGCTTGCATTATCTTGTTAAAAAAAGCAATGGAAAATGATAAGCTCTACCTCGATCCTGTACTAACCGTAAACAAACTGGCCGAAAAGCTTGAGCTTAATTCCCGTATTATCTCCGCTGTATTAAATCGTGAGCTAAAAAAGGGGTTTAGTGAATTTGTAAATGAATACCGTATCAACGAGGTAAAAATCAAGATGCTGCAACCCGAAAACAAACATATTACCATAGCAGGCATTGCCTTCGATTCGGGGTTTAACTCCGTAGCCACTTTTCAGCGTACTTTTAAAAGTGCCGAAAACATTACACCTAAGCAATTCATTTCCATCCATCAAAATCCGGAAAAAACAGTGCTCAAATCATGATTTGAGCAGACAGGATAAGGGTGCTTTTGTACTATTGCCAAAAACAAAACCACATTATGAAAAAATTAATCATCCTGTTATTCATATTATTTGCAGTGTATAACGTTCAGGCACAGTTGACCAACACCAAGTGGAAAGGCGCATTAAGGATCGACGATTCGCCTGAAGTGATTTTCGACTTTGGAAAAGACATCCTCAAAATCTATATGTACTCAAACAGCGCAACTATTGAGAACATGACCTATACCGTTACCGACTCTGCATTTACCCTTAAAAAAATTGAAGGCCAAAGCGATTGTGATAACGAAGTTTTAGGAAAATATAAGTTTGGGATAAAAGACAATGAGTTATCGGTAAAGCTTTTGGCCGATGATTGCAGCGACAGGTCATCTGCACTAAATGATACCAAATGGACCAAATTTGAATGGCCGGCAGAAGTAGAAGTAGATGAAACTGTATTAAAACAATATCCTGGTGTATATGCAATGGACGATCAGCATAAAATTACCATCAGCTTTGAAAATGGCAGGTTAATGGCCGATTCGCAAACAAACCTTGTAACCAAAACCGCATTATATGCCACGAGCAATAACAAATTTCTTTTTCACCTCGGCGATATTTCCCTCGAATTTATTAAAGGAGCTGATGGCAAAGTGAGTAAGTTTATTGTACACGAGGCGGGCAAGGATTATGATTGGATTAAAATGAAGTGATTACACAAACACCCTCTCTCTATGTCATGCCGAATTTATTTCGGCACCCCACAGGACATTCCCGCGTGCGTATTGTAGATTGACAAGTGAGGTGCTGAAACAAGTTCAGCATGACGAATTTTAGTAAACAAGAAAAGCGGCATCAGCCGCTTTTCTTGTTTATTCTATATTTTCTTAGTCTTCTATCACCACGCCCATCGAGCAGAACTTATTGATCCTTTCGGTAACAAGCTCGTCAATATTGCGTTCCTTTAATACTTTAAGGTCTTTCAAAAGCTGCTTCTTCAATATAGCAGCCATTGCAACAGGATCCTGGTGAGCACCGCCGAGTGGTTCTTTTATAACACCGTCAATCAGCTTATTTTTTAGCATTTCGGTAGAGGTCAGTTTCAGCATTTCAGCCGCCCTTTCCTTATGTTCCCAGGTTTTAAAAAGAATGGTTGAACAGTTCTCCGGAGAAATAACCGAGTACCACGAATTATCAAGCATCAACACCCTGTCGCCAATGCCTATACCCAGCGCACCGCCCGACGCTCCTTCGCCAATTACAACACAGATAACAGGTACTTTTAATACCGACATTTCCAAAAGATTACGTGCTATGGCTTCACCTTGTCCACGTTCTTCAGCTTCTAATCCAGGGAATGCTCCCGGCGTATCTATCAGGGTAATAACTGGCTTGTTGAATTTTTCGGCAAGTTTCATTAATCTTAATGCCTTACGGTACCCTTCAGGGTTAGGCATGCCGAAATTGCGGTATTGGCGCTCTTTAGTGTTACGCCCTTTTTGGTGACCGATAAACATAGCTGTTTGTCCGCCAATAGTGCCAAAACCTCCTATTATTGCTTTATCATCACCAACTGTCCTGTCACCGTGCAATTCTATAAAATCATCACACATCAATTCAAGATATTGTAAAGAGTATGGCCTTTCAGGGTGACGGGATATCTGTACTTTTTGCCAGCCGGTAAGGTTACCGTATATATCGCGCTTGGCAGTTTCTAACTTGCTTTCAAGCTCAGCTATCGTTGCCGACATATCCAGCTTGTTTTTATCCTCAACCTGCTTAACCTTCTCTATCTGCTGCTGCAATTCGGCCAGGGGCTTTTCAAAGTCAAAAGTTATTTTCATTCAACATTATTATTAGTGAGATGAACTTTCTGTATAAATCAAATTCAAACCCATTTTGTGTTATAAAACACAAAAATGTTTTTACACTTAATTAGGGGGCGCTAAATTAAATAAATCTAATGGTATTTTTTAATTACGTTTTTGTAAAGTCTCAATCCGTTTAATTTGTTGTGGGGTTAACAATCCTCTTGTAACCAAACACGACTGTAAAATAACATTCCTAAGTTCGCCCTGATACAGCCCATAACGGTTCGCATAAAATATCAGCGATCCGTTGTCTAACCTGTTATACCTGAAAATACTATCCAGCGTCCGTTCATTACGGATAATTATGAGGCCCATTTCCAGTTTTTTGCGACGTAGTTCCTTTACTACAGCGGTAAGTTTGTTTACCTGTATAGGGCTAAGATCAAGTTCCTTTTTATATTTCAGCGCTTTTTCAGGCGATGGATAATGGTTAAGTTCGGCAGCTAACGACATATGATAAAGGTCATCGCCATTTAACAATGCCGTATACTCTTCATCTGTTAAAGTTTTCAGGGCTGATTTTTTGATAACAATGCTATCTCCTGCTGATTGTGCATGAGCAGCGGTATAAAGTGTCAGAAATATAAATGATAGTAATAAGTTCTTCATAGTTTTAACTCAATCAACCCAATATTGCAAACATTGTTCATGTCACAATTTAAAAAATACTTTCTTCTTGTATAAAAAATAACAAAGCAACCATTCCAACCCAAAAATACAAACAGCCCCAACTATAATCTTTAACAATTCGCCTGCGTTAAACCAGTCTAAAACACCATCCGAAATACTGCTTACATAACCATTGAACCACTTGCTGCCAACAATCTCGAAAAACAGGTAAATAAAAATAGAGTTCATACCAACAATGGTAAAGAAAGTTAAATACTTGCGATGTCCTTTTACATCAACCCACCAATAGCTGATTGCCAAAAACCATAAACACCATCCCAGCGAGGCTATAGTGAATGAAGTGGTGGCAATCCGTTTAATAATGGGCGTTATATTCAACACATCCATACCATAACCAATAAGCAGGCAGGCAAGTCCCCATAGCAATAGCTGTCTTATTTTGTTATTACCGCTTAATAATAGTTTACCTGCCAATGCGCCGGCAATGGTATGTACGGCAGTTGGGATACAGTTAATGGCAACCCAGCCACCCTGGTTTATCTTGTTCATGAGCAATAGATCTACGTAATTACCAAAGTTATGCTGATCGGTAAAAGGCTGGTCAAAACCGGGTACATGCGTAAACCGGTATAAAACTTCAGTAAGAAGAAGTAAGCCTATACAAATGCCAATTTGTGATATTGTGCTCCATCTAAAAATCAGGAAAGCTATTAACGTAGTAAATGAAAGTTGGGTTAAAACATCCCACAGCTCAAATGACAAGCCTTTTGGACGAACAGCATAATCCAATACTCCCCAAAAGAACAACCATCCGCAACGTTTTAAAGTTTTTTTAAACGATTGTCCCCAGGTTATGCCATTAGCCCATTGTTTGTTCAATGAAAATGCCATGGCCACACCCGCCATAAACATAAATGCAGGTTGTACCAGGTCCCAAAAATGAAGCCCATGCCAGGGATGGTGCGTAAATTGTTCTATAAAACGCCCATGGGTATGCTCATACAAATAATCATAAATCCCTGTCGATTCTATAGCCAGCAATACCATAATAAAGCCGCGAAGAAAGTCGAGGGAAAGCAGGCGGGCAGATATTGAATTTGTTGTTGCAGCCATAAATTACGTTACAATTAAAATTCAATATAGAAATTAATCTCTTGTTTGCCGTGAAGCAACCACATTAAAATCAGGCTCTGGTCTATTTTAGCAAATTAGCTTTGCCTTCCTATTATCTTCAGCGTAAAATAAAACCTGCTGCCTTCGCCAATTTCGCTTTCAACGCCTATCTTTCCGGCCTGTGCCTCAATAAAATCTTTAGCAATGGCAAGGCCCAGGCCGGTTCCGGGTTGGTCGGTATTTGTACCGGGTATCTTAAAATATCTGTCGAAAATTCTCGAAAGGTATTGCTGGTCTATCCCCCGCCCATGATCCCGAACGGAAAACTCTATCTCATCAGCCTGGCGCTTTTTTACTGTCAGGTCGATGACCGATTTTTCGTGACTATATTTTATAGCGTTCGAAAGCAGATTGATCAATACCCATGTAGATTTATCCAGATCTGCATGTACATCAGGCAGGTTCTCATCGCATTGAACGTTTATTTCTATTTGTTTTTGTTCTGCTGTAGTTTTAAGCGCCTTAACAGTATAGTCAACTATATTCCGGGGATGTGTATTGCCGAAATTAAGGTGCAATTTCCCGGTTTCAACCTGGGCCATATCCAGCAGCTCGGTAGTTATTTGCAATAGTCTATGGGCATCTTCATCAATATTTTCAAGTAACTGCCTTTGTTCTGTATTCACCTCCCCTATCCGGCTATCTTCCAAAAGTTTCAGGCTCATTTTTATTGATGATATCGGAGTTTTCAATTCATGTGATATGGTAGCTATAAAATTGGTCTTAGCTTCGTCCATTTGCTGAAACTCGGTGATGTTTTTAAGAATAATCACACTACCTATAACTATGTCTTTACTAAGAATCGATAATACAGCCTTTGAATAATAACTTTCGCGGTTATCTGCATATATTTTCATCTTAGGCTGATCATTTACCAGCAGATTTCTCATCAGGTCGTTTTCCAAAGCAATATCAGGCGCATATCTCCCTGTAAGGTTTTGTTCTGACATGCCGATCAACGTACAAGCAACCTGGTTAACGAATATGATGAACGATTTTTCGTCCAGACCAACAATTGCATCCTGCATGGAGTTGATAATGGTTTCAATCCGTTTCTTTTCAAACAATATACTGGCAAGGTTGCTGTTCTCATATTCATCCAGCTTAATGGTCATCGTATTAAATGCCCTGGCAAGTTCCCCAAACTCATCGTTGGATGTAAAGTCAAGCTGCTGACGATAATTCCGTTTCGAAACCTCCTTTATTTTTTCTGTTAATTCCTTTAATGGGTTTGCAATATAACTTGGGAAATTCACCACAAAGCTAAATGCCACTAAAAACAAAAATGTAGCTACAAATGCAACCAGCAATATTGCACGGTTTGCCGTAGCTTTCGCCATCGTATCTTTATGAATAATGGCATTCATATTTAACTGCATAATGCCATAAAGCAGCCTTTTTATATCGCTATGCAGCAGCGTTATTTTAGCAGGATCATTTTGTACCTGTTTAAGTCTTTCGTATTCTGCACGCAGCGAATCTGTAAGGCGCCCTTCGCCGGGCTCTGTAATATTATGCTCCTCCTTTACCAGGTTTTCCTCAATAATTTTGGCTTGTTGCGGGGTTAATATTCCAGGGCTGGCATCTATTGCCACTCCCATGTCTTTAGTAAACTGAACAGATTTGTAATTGTCTTTTAATATATCTTTTGCATCAGCCGAAAGGCGATTCAAAAAATATATTGATAGCCCGCAGCATAACAATGCAAGCACAAATAAGAAGCTAAAGCCGGCCCGGAGTTTATTTTTTATAGTCATTATGATAGTATTATAAGATCGATGTGCGTTTTTGACATTTTGTTAAGTAGCTGGGTAAACACAGCCGTTTTTAAAACAAGCTGGTAAAATTTAAAGTGTGGCTTTCCTATACATATAGTAGTAATATCATATTTCTCTGCAGTCTCCCATATAGTTTTAGCAATATTATTACTTTTTACTTTTAATACCTCGCCACCAAGCTGCGTAGCTAATTTCATATTATTAATGAGGTGCCGCTGCGAAGCAAGGTTTATTTTATCGCTGCTTTCGTTCGATGTTTGCACATACAGCATATACCATCTCGAACGGTAATATGAAGCAAGCCTTGCAGTTTTGCGGATAATTATTTTCGCAGAATCCTCATTGGTGCTGATGCAGGCCAAAAACAATTCAGGCCGCAGCTTTATAGTTTTTGGTACCTCAATATCTATTTTTCGCTCCACCTGGTGCGCAACTTCCCTAAGTGCCAGCTCGCGTAACTGCAGTATCCTATCTGTTTGAAAAAAATTATTCAGCGCAGTGGGTATCTTCTTCTCATCATATATTTTCCCTTCTTTAAGCCTGTCAACAAGTTCATCAGCAGTAAGGTCAATATTAACAACCTCGTCGGCCATTTGCAAAACCTTATCGGGTATCCGCTCCTTAATAGGAGTACCTGTTATTTTTTCAACCTCGGCATTCAAACTCTCAATATGCTGAATATTAATCGCGCTGATTACGTTGATGCCAGCATTTAAAATATCTACTACATCCTGCCAGCGCTTTTCATTCTTGCTACCCTCAATATTGGTGTGGGCCAGTTCATCAACCACCACAACTTCGGGTCGCAGGTTAATAATGGCTTTTAAATCCATCTCTTCCAGCTCTTTCCCTTTGTAAAAGAGTTTACGGCGCGGTATAACGGGCAAACCATCAAGCAGTGCCTCTGTTTCTTTACGCTTATGCGTTTCCACATAACCGATCTTCACATCAATGCCATTACGCAGCAGGGTTTGTGTTTCCATCAGCATGCGGTAAGTTTTACCTACACCAGCACTCATGCCTATATAGATCTTAAACTTTCCCCGCCTGGATTTTTTAATCAGCTCAAGGAAATGCTCAACTGATTGCTCTTTATTTTCTTCAGCCATTATTTATTTTTTAAGGTCGCAGTTATTGTAAATATTGCAGAGGTTATAAACTAATAACTTCCCAAACATTTACAATATCTGCAACCTGCTATAACCTTTTAAAGGGGATGCCCGAACATCCCCTTTTTGCACGGGTCTCAATCAAACCAAATTATAACTAACAACCCTATCAATTATAAAAACAACCCATGCATATCTTCAATATACTGTTATTCAGTATGCAGTTTATTCTTTTGTACTTTCCATATAAAGTTCCTTTATTTTAAATTCATGTATCAAATTATCATAAGCTCCCAGCTGATCATCCGATCTGAACTGTGCTCCAACCAGGTATCTGAACTTATTATTTTTAACAAAAGCCGTCGCTAAATAATCTTCAGTCAATGGTAAAACTGAGGCATTAACATCGGCACTAAAATAGAATGCTCTTGTAGGCTTTGGGCCTTTACCTTGTTGCACAAGCTTTTCATTACTATAAAGATAAAAGCCTGCAGTATCAATAATCTGGTATGTTTTATTTCCATAAAACCTGTAATCATGGTTATGCTTGTCTCTGTAGCCAAATATCTGGCTTTTCAGCAACATCTGTTTTTTACCATTACTGGTAACCGTCACTTTATCTCCACCGAAAAACTCATGAAGAACTATTTTATTCTTTTGATTATCCGAATCGGAGCTGTAACTTAATTTGTGGTGTATAAAATCGTTATAGGTTAAATATAAGCCACTTAAATGTGTTTGGGCGGGTGAATTTTTGATAAATCCAAGCGTCATGATGATAATTATCACCGGTAACTTAAACTTTTTCATTTTATTAATTATTAATCTATTATAAGGCGGTCAACATTAACCGCTTTGGCATTGTTCTTAAAAACGTACCAATAAGGCACCGATAAACCTGGTTTCAGATGGTACAAGATCAGGCGTAAAATCTGCAGGCACCGGTGTAGTATTGTATCCGTCCGGAGAGGTTACGCCACCGTGTCCTGCAAAATACGGAACACTTGCATGGCGGTGTACAACTTCTAAGCGGAATGTTAAGTAATCATTTGGCATAATATCAAATGTTGTTGAATAATCATACCCGTGAAACTGGTCGCCGGGATTCGCCGAAAAAGGATGTGAGCCAACAGCGCCGGTATTAATCGCAGGGATAGGGTTTGCATCACCAGTTGGATAAAGTACCAGGTAACGGCCAGGGTTATTAATAACACCACCACCTATTGTCCAGCCAAAATGGCCTTGTCCAAATATAACCCGGTTATATACCATACCGCTTGCAAAATATTGAGCAGGGCCTTTAACCGGATCGGCATGGAAACCGTTAACTCCATCGCCTTTCTCAAAACCGATGTCTCCGGTTAATGAAAATGCCATACTGTTTATAAAAGCCTTCTTATCCGGGTTTTTAAAATACCTTACTTCAATACTGTTATCAGAGTGGAAACGTTTTCTTCCGGGTTTATCCTGTGTATCTGCACCATAATAGGTATTGGTTAAAGCTTGCAGCCATTCAACGGGGCGCCATAAAATCTGTCCGCCCACACCCGGCTGGCTGTTAAACATACCGTATGATTGCCAGCCATTAATTAACCAAGGCTCAATCTTTAATTTATCAGAAACAAATATCTGCACCCTTATCCCATTAAAGAACCAGGGCGTATTATCTGAGGTAAAAGATGGCTGATAGGCCCAGTTTTCGGCATTATAGTAGGAGAATAAACCAACATATGACATAAAGATTCCGGCATCAACGTTAATACCATGCAGCACATTAAAGTGATAACCTGCGTTGGCTTCACTTAAATAGCGATAAGCGGTAGCAAGGTCATATTGGCCGCGGGTAACGCTCAGGTCATTACGAGGAACCACTGTAGAACGGGTACCAAATTGGGTAAGTATGCTTGCCCTAATGTTATCATAATGGAAGTCGCCACCTAAAGCCACTGTCGAAATTTCAAATTCGTGATCACGGGCCAACGCTGTAGATCCTACTACAGTATGGTCTATAGGGTTATTGTTCGATGCTGTATAGTTTATATCGAGCAAAACTCGACCGGTAAAGTATTTTGAATCAAGTAATGCGCTGTGTCGGCGGTCATTTCCATTGAGCCAGGTAAAATCGCCGAAGGCAAATGGCTCGCTATGCGGATCGGGGGCAGTAATTTTTTTGGCAGTATCTAATTTAGCTTTAGAAGTGTCTTGTTGAGCGTGTACGTTTAGAGCAATAGCAGCCAGGGCCACCATTGTTAGCAGTTGTTTTTTCATTTTTTATACGTGTTATTTGTTTTAGTAAGTTGATTGGTTGATCAGATTATGTTGATCAGGCTTTGTAATTTTCAACCTGATCAACGGTTACCCGGATCAACTCAATCAACTATTTCTTAAGTTCGTCCAGGGCAACATTCAATTTTAGTACGTTTACCTTAGTAGGGCCAAACAAGCCCAGCAAAGGCTGTTCTGTATTATCATCAATTATTTTATTAACCTGTTCAACTGTAAGGTTGCGTGTTTTAGCAATCCTCAATACCTGCACTTTTGCTCCTGCGGGAGAAAGATCAGGGTCAAGGCCACTACCTGATGCTGTAACCAGTTCGGCAGGAATCTCTGCACGGGTTACACCAGGGTTACGCTTCAAAAAATCCTGGATACGTTTTTCAACATCTTTTAAATAATCAGGATTTGAAGGCCCTTTATTTGAACCTCCAGATGCATCAGCTTTATAATCAACGGCTGAAGGGCGCGACCAGAAATATTCGTCTTTGGTAAATTTCTGGCCTATGTTGGCATAACCAACAACCTTGCCCTTATAACTGATGGTTTCTCCATCGCCGTGTCCCGGTGTAAATTTTCCAATTCCTGCTATTGCAAGCGGATATAAGCCTGCCAGGATCACCAATAAGATGATAGTTATTTTGATGGATGGCAATAAATACGTTTTCATTTTATTTGAGATTTAAATGTTAAAGTTTAAAGTATGGTACCGATAAGCAGGTCAATTAATTTGATCCCTATAAACGGTACTATAACACCGCCTAAACCATAGATCAGCAGGTTACGGCGCAACAGTGCGCTTGCACCTATCGGCTTGTACTCAACCCCTCTTAAAGCTAGTGGAATTAAGAGCGGGATGATGATCGCATTAAAGATCACAGCCGATAATATAGCTGATTGCGGACTATGCAGGTCCATAATGTTCAGCGCCTTTAAAGCCGGTATAGATACCATAAACAAAGCCGGAACAATAGCAAAGTATTTAGCCACATCATTAGCGATAGAGAAAGTGGTAAGGGTTCCCCTGGTCATCAGCAATTGCTTGCCAATTTCCACGATCTCGATCAGTTTGGTCGGGTCGTTATCCAGATCAACCATGTTGCCTGCTTCCTTTGCGGCTTGTGTTCCGCTGTTCATGGCTACACCAACATCTGCCTGTGCCAAAGCCGGAGCATCGTTAGTACCATCGCCCATCATGGCTACCAGTTTTCCGCCCTGCTGTTCTTTTTTAATGTAGTTCATTTTATCCTCGGGCTTGGCCTCGGCAATAAAATCGTCCACACCAGCTTTGTTGGCAATAAATTTGGCAGTTAGCGGATTATCTCCGGTTACCATTACGGTTTTTACACCCATTTTACGCAGACGCTCAAAACGTTCGGCTATACCGGGTTTGATAATATCCTGTAATTCGATAACCCCCAGGATATGCTCATTTTGCGATACTACCAATGGCGTACCACCATTTGAAGAGATGTGTTTTACATTATCTTCTACATCTGCAGGGAATGCATTTCCTGCCTTTAAAGCTATGTTACGGATAGAGTCAAAAGCACCTTTCCTGATCCTTAATCCATCTGGCGTATCCAGTCCGCTTGAACGGGTTTCAGCTGTAAATTTGATGAATACCGAACCCTTAGGCGCAATAACCGATACCTGGTTTTTACCTTCGGCAGCTAACTCAACAATTGATTTACCCTCAGGTGTTTCATCTGCCAGTGAGCTTAATACGCAGGCTGTTACAAAATCACTCTCGTCGATTCCTTTTGTAGGATAAAAGTTGGTTGCCTTACGGTTACCTATTGTGATGGTGCCTGTTTTATCTAATAGCAGGGTATCCAGGTCACCTGCAGTTTCTACTGCCTTGCCCGATTTGGTAATTACGTTTGCACGTAAAGCCCTGTCCATCCCTGCAATACCAATGGCCGATAACAAACCACCGATGGTAGTTGGGATCAGACAAACAAAAAGGGAGATAAAGGCTGCTATAGTAATAGGCGTGTTTGCATAATCACCAAATGGTTTTAAGGTAACACAAACTATAACGAAGATCAGTGTAAAGCCCGCCAGCAAAATTGTCAAAGCTATTTCATTTGGTGTTTTCTGGCGCGATGCACCTTCCACCAAAGCAATCATCTTATCCAGAAAGCTTTCGCCGGGCTGGGTAGTTACCATCACTTTGATCCTGTCGGATAATACTTTGGTACCACCGGTAACAGATGATTTATCACCACCTGATTCCCTGATCACCGGAGCTGATTCTCCTGTAATAGCTGATTCATCAATAGTAGCTATCCCTTCAATGATCTCGCCATCAGTTGGAATATTATCGCCGGTTTCGCAGATGAACACATCGCCCTTTTTTAATTGGGACGACATCACCAGCGTTTCTTTGCCATTAACAAGCAAACGTGCAGGTGTTTCTTCACGGGTTTTGCGGAGACTTTCGGCCTGCGCTT
Source organism: Bacteroidota bacterium (assembly GCA_013286325.1). Taxonomy (GTDB): domain Bacteria; phylum Bacteroidota; class Bacteroidia; order Sphingobacteriales; family Sphingobacteriaceae; genus Mucilaginibacter. The sequence continues at coordinate 38,820 of JABDFZ010000011.1, forward strand.
TACCACGAGCTTCGGCAATGGCCTCAGCAAAATTGGCAAATAACACGGTGAGCAGTAAAACAACGAATACCGTAAAGTTGTAACCAAAGCTTCCCTGCCCTTTATTTGAAAAGGAGAAAGCAGTTACTACCAGCATTACTGCTGTGCCAATCTCCACGGTAAACATAACCGGGTTACGGATTAACTGGCGGGGATCAAGCTTAATGAAAGACTGCTTAAAAGCTTCCTTCACCTGATCACCCTGGAACAATGTATTTTTATCAGATTTCATGATTGAATTCTTATAGATTATTTAAGTGAAAAATGTTCGGCAATAGGACCCAATGCAAGCGACGGAAAGAATGAAAGTGCCGCAATGATCAGTATAACAGCGAATATCATTATCCCAAAGGTTGAGGTATCGCTTTTAAGTGTACCTGCCGATTCTGGAATGAATTTTTTATTTGCCAGTATCCCTGCAATAGCAACCGGGCCGATAATTGGCAGGAAGCGGCCAAGGATCATTACAAAACCTGCGCTCACATTCCAGAATATATTGTTATCGGCCAGCCCTTCAAAGCCCGAACCATTATTGGCTGCAGATGATGAATATTGGTACAGCATCTCTGAAAAGCCATGATAACCGGGGCTGTTTAACCATGTCGATGGCTTAACTGCCCAATCTGCATTTGGCATGTGTACCAGCACGTACGATGATATGGCCGTACCTACCAATATGATAAACGGATGCAAAAGCGCTATTAATGAAGCTATCTTCATTTCTCTTGCCTCAATCTTTCTACCGAAAAACTCCGGTGTTCGCCCTACCATCAATCCGGATATAAATACGGCTATGATGATAAAGATGTAGAAGTTGAGGAAGCCTACTCCGCAGCCACCATAAAAGCAGTTTACCATCATGCCGCCCATCATCATTAAACCTGATACAGGCATAGCGCTGTCGTGCATGGAGTTAACCGAACCAGTAGAAGTAACTGTAGTCATAATACTCCAGTAAGCTGAGTTTGCAGGTCCAAACCGCACCTCTTTACCTTCCATTGCGCCAGTTGGCTGACTAACCCCCATTTTAGCAATAGCCGGGTTTCCATGCAGCTCTGCATTTATCGTTGGTATCATGAACATTAGCATACCAATGGTCATTACCCCGAAAATTACGTAAGCAAATTTTTTCTTGTTCAAGTAAAAGCCCAATGCAAATACCAGCCCCATAGGGATGATCAGCTGGGCAACCAGTTCAACAGTATTGGTTAAGTAATTAGGATTTTCGAGTGGATGAGCAGAGTTTGCGCCGAACCAGCCGCCGCCATTTGTACCTAAGTGCTTAATGGCAACCAAAGCTGCTGCCGGGCCACGCGAAATATGCGCAGTATCACCCTGCATAGTTATAAGGGTGTCTTTGCCTTTATAACTGGTAGGCATACCATTAAAAGCCAGGATAACGGCAATAACAAATGCTATAGGTAATAAGATACGGGTAATACTTTTAACAAAATATTCCCAGTAGTTACCAAGCTTATCGGTAACCTTATCCTTTAATGCCCTAAATAGTACAATTAAAGCTGCAATACCTGTTGCTGCCGATACAAAGTGCAGGAACATGAATACAAAATGCTGGGTAAAATAGGTTGCCCCGCTTTCGCCTGAATAATCCTGAAGGTTACAGTTTACCAAAAAGCTGATAGCTGTATTAAAAGCCAGATCAGGGGTTTGGTTTGGATTGCCATCAGGGTTTAATGGTAGGTGTGACTGAAATAACAGGCAGAAAAAGGCGTAAAAAAGCCATAATGCATTAATGGTCAACAGCGCAAACATGTGCTGCTTCCAGTTCATTTCTTTTTTGGTGTCGATGCCGCTGAAACGGAAGATGAAACGTTCAACCGGGGCCATAAAATCGAGCCAGGTTTTTTCGCCCTTAAAAACACGGGCAATGTACCTGCCTAACGGAATGGCGATTGCTAAGGTTAGCAGGTAGGTGAGAATTATACCTGAGATTTCGGTGTTCATAGTTTAATAATTAAAATTTTTCGGGTTTAAGCAGTACGTACACCATGTAGATGAATACAGCTATTGATACAATGAATAGTGCTAACATGATTGTTTAAATTTTTTCGAAGTAATTAACCGATTTGAAGAAGATCCAAAATACTACTATGAAGCATAGTATATAGGCGATTGTAAGTATAGCATCCATTTAGTTATGATTTTGCTGGATGCATACCAAGCAGATGCCATAAAAATAAATTACTTTTCAAGCTATTGAATTACAATACATTAAGTAATTATAGTGAAGATTACAAGGAATGTTTGTTAAAAAGGAACCTATCATTTTGATAGGCTTTTATCAAATTCATCATCACGTTAAATAGACTTACGAAGTTTTAAAAACTTCGTAAGTCTTTCCATAGGTGCTGGAAACAAAAAACCCGTTAACTGCGATACGCTGTTAACGGGCTATAAATAGGTCTAGTTAGGTTCTTATTTGCCGCTGCCGGAAACCTGCATAGGGTTTACACCCACAGACTGGCCACGGGCTGCAGCTGCATCGCTGGCTTTTTGTTTAAACACCTGGAATTTTGATGGTTCAGGCATTTTACCCCAATAGTTATTGCTTTCGTCAATATCTGCTGTTTCGCGCATAGGATCTAATTTAATCGAAGCTACTTCTTTATCCTGGATATAAAATTTTGATGCATGTTTTTCATTCAACCGCCATATCTGCGCCGGAATGCGGTCCATTTGTTTGGAGCCATCAACAAAAGTAAATTCCACAATTATTGGCATTACCAAACCGCCTTTATTGCCGAAATTAAGCTCATAAAAATATTTACCGGCATATTTTTGCTTGTCCTCATCGGTGAAAGCCCTTGCATAAAGCAGGTTTTGTGGTGGTGTTTGCGCTTTTATCATACTGCTGAATTTAGCAGTATCGGCAGTAACCATACCTCTGTCGTATTTATAATAAAAATCATGTACTGCAGTATCGCGGTCAACATAAAATTTAATACTCTTATCTTCCCTGTTGCGGATCTTTGATATATCGTCAAAGCTATTGATAGATGGAGCATCTAACCTGGCAATAAATGGCCTTCTGGCGCCTGGAGGCATACCGTTACCGTTCATATCAGCCTTAGCAACTTTAACAGAATCAAGTGAGATATCGCATGGTTCTGTTCCATAAAACCAGCCTCTCCAAAACCAGTCAAGGTTTTCACCGCTGGCATCGCCCATCGTCCTGAAAAAGTCTGCCGGGGTTGGGTGTTTAAATTCCCAGCGTTTGGCGTACTCCTTAAAGGCGTAGTCAAATAATTTACGTCCCATTATGGTTTCGCGTAAAATATTAAGTGCAGTGGCTGGTTTGGTATAGGCATTCGGTCCAAAACGTACAATATTTTCCGAGTTGCTCATTATCGGCTCCAGTTCATTTTTTGGTAGCTTCATGTAATCAACAATGGTATAAGCTGCACCTTTTTTGCTTGGATATTTATTGTCCCAAAGCTCTTCAGTAAGGTATTCAACAAACGAGTTTAGGCCTTCATCCATCCATGTCCACTGGCGCTCATCGCTGTTAACGATCATCGGGAAAAAGTTATGCCCAACCTCGTGAATGATCACACCGATCATACCATTCTTTGTGCTTTCGCTATAAGTACCATCTTTTTCAGTACGGCCGTAGTTAAAGCAAATCATCGGGTATTCCATACCATTCGATGCCTCAACACTTTGGGCAACCGGGTAAGGGAAAGGGAAAGTAAAGCTCGAGTAAGTTTTTACAGTATGTGCTACCAGTTTGGTAGAGAACTTGCGGTATAAAGAATAGGCCTCTTTACCATAATAGCTCATGCACATAACAGTTTTGCCTTCAACATTCTGCCCCATGCCATCCCAAATAAATTTTCTGGACGATCCCCATGCAAAGTCGCGTACGTTATTAGCTACAAACACGTAAGTCTTTTTAGCGGTACTTGGGGCACTTTCGGCTTTCTTAGCTTCATCAAGGGTAACTATTTCAACAGGTTCTTTAGCTGTTTTTGCTTTGTTGTACCGTGCCAGTTGTGTGGGAGTTAAAACAGCTGCATAATTGATACATTCGCCTGTTGCACCAACCACATGATCCGCCGGAACGGTCATTTGCACCTTAAAGTTACCGAAAGTTAAAGCAAACTCTCCCCTGCCGGTAAATTGATGGTTTTGCCAGCCCTGAAAATCGCTGTAAACACACAAACGCGGGTACCACTGCGTCATGGTGAACAAATAGTTACCATCACCCGG
>JABDFZ010000012.1 GCA_013286325.1 Bacteroidota bacterium
GCCGTCGAACCAAGCTTACGTTTAGCGGTACCGGTATCAAACCTTTATTTTTTTGCAGGCCCGCGTTTAGCGTTCAACATCCAGAACAGTTTTTCGTACACACAGGTTAAGCAGCTCAATACTAATGCCGAATTAAGCAATATGCGCAAAACATTAGTATCCGGGCAAGTAGGTGTAGGTTATGAGATCCCATTGGCATCTGCCACTAATCCTAACAAAATTAATCTTTCGCCATTTGTTTCTTATCAGCCTTATTTTGGCCAGGCGCCACGTAATATTGAAAGCTGGCAAGTGACAACTGTACGCGCAGGTATTGCCCTTAAATTTGGTAAGGGCCATAAAAAAGCTGTGGAAATACCGGCGGCAGCGATAGTTCCTGTTGCTGTTGATGTTACATTCTCTGTACGTGCGCCTAAAGCGCTGCCATTAAAACGCCAGGTTAGCGAAACTTTGCCTTTGCTTAACGCTGTATTTTTTGAGGATGGCGCCAACACCATACCCGACCGTTACGTAGCACTTAACAAAGCACAGGCTGATAACTTTAAAGAAGAACAATTGCAGGAAGAACAATCAGTAACCATGTCTGGCCGTTCTGCAAGACAGTTAAATGTATACCATAATATACTGAACATTCTGGGTGACCGTATGCGTACCAATCCGGGTACTACTATATCGTTAACCGGTGCACCCGCAGGTGACGGGAAAATAATGGCCGAATCGATAAAAATGTATCTGACAGGCACATTTGGGATTAACGGTTCACGTATCACAACGCTTGCCCGCAAAAAACCAGCTAATCCGTCAGAACAACCGGGTGGAAACAAGGAACTTGTTTTATTGCGTGCCGAGGATCGCAGGGTTGATATCGCGAGTACATCGCCCGAATTGCTAATGGAAGTTGGCGGCGGAATGATGAAACCTGTACATTTTAACAGCTTGCAAACAGATCCATTGGATAGCTATATGGTACTAAACGTTGATGGCGCTAAAAAACAGTTGAATAACTGGTCGATAAATGTGACTGATGAAAGCGGGGTAATCCAACATTTCGGGCCATTCACCAATGACCAGGAAAGTGTATCAGGCATAGCAATAATGGGCAACAGCCCGAAAGGAAATTACAAGATCACGATGACCGGCGAAGCGAAAAACGGAACCATAATTACTAAAGAAAGCACCGTGTATTTAGTTCGCCAGGACACTGCAATCCAAAAAGGATTCCGTTACAGCGTAGTATTTGATTTTGATAAGGCAATAGGTATAGCATCATACAACAAATTGTTAACTGATGTGGTATCGCCTTTAATTGTTGATGGATCGACAGTTATTATTCATGGTCATACAGATATTATTGGTGAAGAGGATTATAACCAAAAATTATCTGATAGTCGTGCACAACAAACACAAAAGGTGCTTGAAAGCAGCCTGTCAGCAACCGGCAAAAACAATGTTAAGTTTGAAACGCTTGGCTTTGGTGAAGATCCCGGTCATTCACCATTTGATAATACCTTGCCCGAGGAACGTTTTTATAACCGTACGGTTATCATAGACATTATCCCGGCAAATAAATAATACGGATGCTATTGCTCATTATTTATACAAGAAAGGAGTCACCTTTAGTGGCTTCTTTCTTGTATAAATAACCGAATATAATGAAAACTATAAAGCAAGTAATAATATGCGCCGTGTTTATATTAGTCTTTGGTATCTATGTTGATTTTTGGTGGTAATAGTTTATAAACTACCGGCGTGACTATCCGGGATAATATGGTTGAGCTGACTAAGCCGCCAATCAGCACAAGCGCCAAAGGCGAAATAAGCGGGTTGGCGTTTAAAGCAATTGGCAGCATACCACAGATGGCTGTAATGGAGGTGAGCACTACCGGAAGAAACCTGATTTCACCGGCCTTTTCGATTGCCTCAACCAATGGCATACCCTGTTGCCTAAGCTGGTTTGTAAAGTCAACCAAAAGAATCGAATTCTTTACTTCAACCCCTGCCAGGCCAATAAAACCAATGATGGTGACATATGACATTGGGTACCCGGTAAGGAATAAGATAAGCGCGCCCCCGACAACTCCCAGAGGAATAACCGATAATACAATAAGTAAACCTTTAAAAGTTTTGAATTGCAGGATTAGCACAACCACAAACAAGAATAAGGTTGCAATAATCACTGTTACGAATCCCCTTGATAATGTATCATCTTCGCTTTCCGCCTGTCCGGCGAGTTTGTAATAATACCCTGGCGGCATTTTTATAGCGTTCAACTTTGGAACAACGGTCTTCAGCACATCATTTGCCAAAACACCCTGGCTGGTTGACGCAGTAACTTTAGCAAAGCGATTTTTATTAAAGCGATTAATAGAAGCAGGCGAACTTTCAAATGTTAATTGGGCAACTTCATTCAATGGTACTGGTATCCCCGCTGAGCTATTAACAAATATGCCCTGGAACACTTTTAACGTGGCAAATTTGTCCTTTGGAGCCTCAACAATAATATTGTAATCATCGTTATTTTCGTCGGTGAACGAACCTATATTTAGTCCGGCAATAGCCAGGCGAATTGTACGGTCTATATCAGCTGTCAGGATGCCGAGTGTCCTGGCTTTTTCCTTGTCTATTTTTACCTTAAGATCAGATTTTAGTGCGCCCAAATCATTATTAACATTGACGACGTTTTTACTTTGAAGTAGTATTTGTTCCACCTGCAAGGTTAGGTTTCTCAGTGAATCTATGTTTTCCCCGAAGACCCTAACCGAAATCGGGGCTTCAACTGGTGGGCCCTGTACAAAATTATTTACTTCAACCTTTGCCCATGGAAAATTGCAAAACTGTTTTCTGAGGTCTTCTATGATTTTATTTTTTTCCGTCGCTTTTGTATCATCCTTCAAAAGGATAAACAACTCGGCAAAATCTGTTTGCTCTTGTTGCTGATAAATATTGTAATAGATACGTGGGTTTCCTTTTCCTACATTACTGGTGATATATTTTATATACGGTTTATGAACCAGGCTATCCTCTACCATTTTCGTGATCCTGTTGGTTTCGTAAATGTTACTTTGAAGCGATGGCTTTATATCGATAAGGAACATCGGTTTTTCAGAGTCTGGAAATAGTATAAAGCCTATTTGCCCAAAAAGTCGAAAAGCACCCACAAACAGCACAAGTGCTATCAGCAAAGTAGTCTTGGGCCATTTAAGGGCTTTATCCAATACGGGCGCATAGGTTTTGTGGATGGTACTTTTCAACGCCTGCATAAAAATATTGCCTTCCTTGTTTGGATTGGGCTTTAAAAGCGAGCTTGCAAGGAACGGTACAACCGTAAGCGATACCAGTAGAGAAGCAATAACCGACATGATTATTGCGAGCGGCAAACCCCTTGTGAACTCGCCAGGCCCTCCCGGCAAAAAAACGAGCGGGAGAAAGGCGATGATCAGCGTGGCAGTGCATCCCAAAACGGCCATTCCTATTTGTTTGGTTGCTAATACAACCGTTTCCTTTGTACTGTATCCTTCATGCAGCCACCGTTCAATATTTTCAATAACCACAATGCTGTCATCAACTAACAGGCTGAGGGCAACTATTAAGCCAACTATACTAAACTGGTTAAGTGAAATATTTAAATAATTTAGCCCCACCACGCCTAATGAAAGTGAAAGCGGAATGGCTACCATAACAATTAATGCCGGCCGTACGCCAAGCGGCAGCAATGTGATGAGCACCAGTACAATCGCTATTAAAAAATCCTCACCTAAACCATTTAACCGGGATGCAACATTATCTGCCTGGTCAAATATTTTTATCAGTCTGATGTTTGAAGGTAATAAATTGGTAAACGCTTCTATTGCCGGCAGGTATTTCTTTTGCGTTCCGGCTATATTTGAGCCTTCTTTTAAACAAGCATTCACCAACACACACCTGTGCCCGTTAACCCTGGTAATATACTTTTCGTCCTCGTAATTAAACCGAACATCCGCAATATCTTTAAGCAAAACAATCTTGCCGCCGGAATTATAAACAACCGTTCCGGCAATGTCTTCCACACTTTTATATTTGCCGCTTGTTTTAACATTAAAAGATTTTGTATTTATACTGATGCTACCGCCGGGCACATTTACCGCTTCCCCCTGCAATGTTCCAATCACAATGTTCAACGGTATATTTAGCTTTGCCATTTTTGCCAATTGCAGGTCGACCCTAACAATTTGTTCAGGGAAGCCAGAATAGGTGACATCCTTAAGCTCGGGTATTTTCTCAAGCGTTTTTTTTAATTTATCCGCCTGGTCTCTTAAGACCTTGTAGGATGCGCCCTCGGATGCAAGTGCAATTTGTAAGACATTCACCTCGGTCGGATCCATTTTTGTTATTTCAATTTTATAAAGATCAGACGGCAAATCGCTTCGGAGGCTATTTACTTCTCTCACCACATCCTGGTATTTGCTTTGCCAGTCAGTACTATATTTAAATAAAATACTGGTAACAGAAAGGCCGTCCTGTGCTGTCGACACTAGCTTATCTACGTCGTCCAGATCGTATAATTTTTTCTCAATTGGTTTTACAACCAATTCTTCCATGTCCTTGGAGTTGGTTCCGGGATAAACGACATTAATAAAATATGATGGCGGATGTATTTCAGTATCTTCAGCACGCGGCATGGTTAATATAGTTACCACGCCGATGACGGCAGCCATAACTGACATCACCAGTGTAAATTGGTAGTTTTTGACAGAAAAAGCAGTTATTTTCATATGGTTACTGTACTATAGCTATTTTTGATTTTTCATTAAGAAAGGCATTGTTGGATATCACCACTTGTTCACCCTCGCTAATACCGGACTGAACAATTACATTTTTCTCGTTAAATGACCTGATTATTACATCAACCTTTTTTAATGAATTATTTTCTGCCGGAACGTAAACAGAAGCCTTGCTTCCACTAACCTGTATTAATGCTTCATATGGAATGGTAAATTCTTTTATTGGCTTGCCCGGAACAAGTACGGCTTTTCCAAACATGCCTACAGCAGGACTTTCGCCGTCAAAGCTTACTTTAACATCTACCTGGAATGAACCGCCAGCCATATCTGCAGATCGCGATTTGCGGTATACTGACCCGGTAAACGTTTTATTGGCATAAGCATCGAGCTGAACAATGGCCTTTTGCCCAGTGTAAATGGACGCCCATTCTTCGTCGGTAACACCTACCCTCAGTAAAAAATCCCTGCTTCCTGCCGCCTCATCAATGGTGATAACCGGTGTGCCCGGCGCAGTTACCTCTCCTTCATTACCTGGCTTACCGGTAATGAACCCATCAGCTTCCGCCTTGATGAATGCATATTGCTGATTGAATGCAATGGCATCAACCGATTTTTGGGCAACTTCTAATGCTGTTTTGGCATTTTGCATTTGCTCCAGGGTTACCACACTGTCTTTATACAAATTGCTTGCGCGGTCATAGTCTCTTTTTGTTTTTTCGAGGGTGAGTTTTGCCTGGTCGAGCTGGGAATTGATCTCTGTGATTTTAAGGGAGGCCAGTAGTTGTCCTTTTTTTACAAACGATCCTTCGTTTACATAAATGCGGTCAATTACGCCTCCGGTTTTAAAAGAAAGCTTTGCCTCATTTTCGGTGGCCAGTAAACCGGTTAGATGCAGCGAATCACTTACCGCTTCAACGGTTACATTTGCTACTTTAACAGTTGTAAAACTCCCATTGTCAGGGGCTGCAACTTTGTTCTCTTTTCGTGCACATGACATAAAGAGTACAGGTAGCATCAGGACGATCATTATTTTTTTCATTTCTATTTAACTTTTGACGTAGCGGTTTGCCGTTCGTATTCGGCTAATTGGATTAATATATTATAGCGGTCGATATTTAATTTTAGGGAGGTGTTGGTAAGCTGGTCCCTTGCGTCAATAAATTCAATAAGTGAATTCGAGCCTTCTTTAAACCCCTTATCTATCAAATTAAAATAAGCCTTCGCTGCAACCAGTTGTTTCTCTGCAGCCTGGCTTACCGCTAATGCGGATAGTAAATTATTGCGGGCAGAGGCGGCCGCAAGCTGTAATTGCGTTATTAAAAGGTCTTTTTGCAAATACAACGATGACTGATCAAGTTGTGCCAGTTTAATATTATTCCTGTTCCTGCCGCCGCTAAAAATCGGGATGTTAAGTTGCGCGCCGAACAGGTAATAACGGCTGCGTGAGTTATATTCAAAATTTGACGCCTGAGATCCTAAATCAAGGTAAGTACTCAGTTTTGGGATAAAGTAGCTTTGATTTAATTTGACCACGTTGCCGGATATTTCAATTCCGGTACTGATTTGTTTTAACTCACTACGCTCCCGCGTGTTCGGCACATTAGCAAGTAAAACTGCTAATGAATCCGGAAGTTTATGCTCCTCAAAAATTATGGAATCGGCCAGGGGACGGTTAATCAGAAAATTCATGTAGTTCCTGGCATTAATTCTTGTGTTCTCGGCCTCAATTATTTTAGATGAAATGTTTTGCTGTTCACCTTGCGCCCTTAATAGATTTGCCGGCAAACCTTTTCCGTTTTTTAATAATGACAGGTTTACTTTTAGGTTCTGATCAACCAACAGCAAAGCGCTGCGGTAAATACTTACAGCATCGAGAGAGGAACAATAGTTAAAATAAGCCTGTTTAATTTCTTTCACCAATTCCTGGCGATAGATATCCGCTTCATATTCCTTCATCACCACACTTTGCTTGCTGATCTCTTTATTATAATAGAGATCGGTATTTAATAAAGGGTAGCTGATATGAAAACGGGCATCATAAAAGTTATTGGGTAAAAACTGCTCAGTCAGATTTTTTATCTGTGCAAATTTCTGAGAAGAGGTGAGTTGGTTAAGGGTTGAATAAACTTTATTTAACAAATCGCCCACGGGGAGTTCAATTGACCTGCCGCCTTGCGCAGATAAATAATCAGCGGTAAAAGACAAAGCTGGCATGAAAAAGCTTTTCGCGTTCCTAAGCAGCAACATACTTTGCTCCAGCGAAATATTCTTTTCTTTTAGTACCTGGTTGTTGGCCAGACCGGTATCGATATACCTTGATAAATACTCCTGAGCAAAAACAGGAATGGCAATAATGCTCAAGAACATACTAAGCAGTTGTTTTTTCATGCAGTTAATTTCTTTTTGTTTACCAGATATGGTATATTTGTTTAGTTTTAAAATGCAACTGGTTGCAAATATAAATATCCAATTGTAAAATGCAACTGGTTTTGAAAAATAAATATTTTATGGGAAATCATAGATCATACTGTCCAATAAACTTAGCTCTTGAGGTTTTTGGAGATAAATGGAGTTTAATCATCATCAGGGATATAATGTTTAGTGGAAAGCGGCACTTCCGGGAATTGCTTCAGTCAGATGAAAAAATCGCGTCAAATATTTTAACTGACCGGCTTGCCATGCTCGAACAGGAAGGGATAATCACTAAAGAAAGCGATCCGGACCATAAGCAGAAGATCATTTACAGCCTTACTTCAAAAGGCATTGATATTTTGCCGGTTATTAAAGCAATGGGTGAATGGAGTTTCAAGTATCAACCTGTGGATGTTGAAGCAAATCAGCATGCCAAAATGCTGGCTGACGGCGGAAATGAGCTGGTTGAAGAGATTAAACATCAGTTAAGAAAGGAACACAACGTAGCCAGTTGATCGAAGATAGTGATTATAATCCGTCAAGACCTGATCCTGCTCAATATGAAATTGGAAATGAATAATGTTGCGAGCTGTAAAATATTGCAGGCCATCCTTGGTCAACTATTACCAGGTAGCCGAGGCCATTGGGAACGCTATCAGTGATGACAATCCTTATGACTTTATGGTTTGTTTATAGTTGTAAAGGTGATGCATTAATAAAATCAGCTATTGATGATAAATCTTTAAATAAAGAGGTTAGGGCTTTTGCGAAAGATGCGATGGAACATGGTAAATTAAGCAAGGCAGAAACCGACTATATTAAGACTCTTGATAGGGCTACATTAGTAAATCTGAGAACGGAGGCATTGAAGAGATCTGGCGATGAAGCTGTGGGAGAATTAGACCTAACGACAAAAATATTACGGAGAGATAATGGTTGCCTGCAATAATATTTTAGATTGTGTCCCGGTGTTATCACCAAAATATTAAATATACGCAATCAATTTCAACGCATCCAAAAAATAGTTCGAAATTTGTCCCCCCATCAACTCTGTTTCTCCGGGATTTTAAAACCAAGGTAAGTTCCGGCCGTTATTCCCTGCATGGTCAGTAGCGTTGCCGAAAAATCGGGCATGGTCAGTGTTGCCCAGGCGCTATATAGGAAAACAAAGCCCAATACCGCCGTAAAAACAACCATTTGCAACCGGTGAAAGCTCACACCGTTCTCGTCGGTAAGTATATCATTAATAAAATTATCTTTACCTGTTTTCAGGCCGTCTATCAGGTTGTTGATGTTTGATGTCAACTGACAATCCAGGAAATTATTGTAGCCGATCTTTGCCTCTACTCCGGCAGCCGGTAACGCTGCCTTCAGCAAATCTGTCGCTTGCCTTAGCTCCGCCTGCTGCGCCTGTAAATCCTGTACCTCCTTTATCGCTTTATCTGCCTTGTTATTGTTAATGCTGACGGCACCCAGCCCTGTGCCTGCGCCAATGCCAATCAGCACCAGGATCCCGGTAGTTATTAGCTCGTAATTATCAGTTATCAGCCAGATAAAAATATAGGAAGCCAAAATGATAGAAAACCAAAAGGCCATCTGCACCTTCCCAAGGCTGTACGGCGCATTGCCGGCAGCTAAACCTGGAATACCCAGCGGTGTAAGGTCTGCAGGTGTATCACGAAGCATGGGTGTCGTTTTTGCGTATCTCAACAGCACCCCAAAATAGATAAGCAGCACCACTATGCATCCCCAAAACCAACCCCTGTCGATACGCACCAACTGAAAAGAATTGATTTTGGTTGTTTGAGAACTTTGCCCGGTTAGGCCTATACTGATACTCAGCGGCAGATCGAAAAATTGGTTGCCAAACTCAGGATAGCCGAGCAGCATGTTCCATGTTTTGTTATTCGCTGCGGTGCGCTGAAGCAAAAACTTAAGCTCGGCGCCATCTCCATGCAAATACCATCCAACCGGAACCGATCCCTCAATCTCTATATCATTGATAAAAAGCCGGACTTGTTTTATACCGTTTTGTGCAGTCAGTAGTCCGTTTAAATGTGCAACATCAACAACAATTATATCGCTTATTGCGGCAGACTTTTCTTTTCTGTTACCATCAAGGTAGGCATCAATTACGGTATCGGGTTTTAGTGTGGGCGTTTGGGCCATTAAATTTAAACCAAACAACACCAGAATGGGGATAAGGATCAGTTTTTTCACGACAAGGTTTATTCGAACTAAATTTAGTTAAATAGTTTTGAAAAACAAGCGTTTAAGGATTTTGGCAAATTTTCGGGAGAATTACTTAGCCGACTAATAAAAATCATTATCTTCGTATGGTGAAAACGAAACAAAACAATTCTATTAGCCAGCTACTGGTACAAATATGTAAGCTGCGCAGAAATAAGAGCAATGCCTTATTGTCAAAAACCGGCATACATGCCGGACAGGACATCCTTTTGTATCACCTGAGCATTGAGGATGGCCAAACAATTTCGTCGTTAGTAGATAAAATTTGTATCCAGCATGCCACCATTTTTAATATGATCGATAGAATGGAAGCAGCCGGAATGGTAAGGAAAGAAAAGGACGCCGCAGACAAACGGACATCGAGGGTGTATTTAACCGAGAAAGGCAAACAAGCCTTTACTAAAGTGGCTGAAATATGGAAAATAATGGAAGCAGCATCAATAAAGGGGTTAACTACCGAACAACAGCAATTGCTTAATGAACTATTACAAGTGGTTGTTAAAAATCTGAGTTAAAAAAATTTAAGAAAAAAGTTAGTCGACTAAGTTTATTTAATTATTAAATTTTTAAAAAATGGGAACACTAAAAAAAGTCACCGTATTTGGTGCAACAGGAAAAGTAGGTAAGGAATTATTAAAGTTTTTATCCGGGGCAGGCATCCATACCATTGCCGTTACCCGTGATAAAAACAAAGCTAAAGAAATGCCTTTTGTTGAATGGATGGAAGCCGACATGTCAGCCAGGGAAAGCCTCAATAAAACGATAGAAAACAGTAGTGCTGTTTTTTTGGCCTCAAGCCCCAGTGATAATTTTGTACGGGACCAAAATAATGTAATTGAAACAGCTAAGAAATGTGATGTGGCACATATTGTAAAAATATCTTCGCCGGGGGCTTCAAAAAATTCGCCGGCAGCTGTCCCAAAATTGCATTGGGAAATAGAAGAGTTATTAAAAGCTTCGGGTATACAGTGGACAATCCTTCAGCCTAACTCGTTTATGCAAAATTGGTTAGGTGAGTTTTCTAAAACGATACAAACTGAACGCAAAATATATGACGCTGCCGGCGATGGAAAAAAACCATATATAGACACCCGGAATATTGCCGAAGTTGCCTTCAAAGCTTTAACGGAGCCCGAAAAACATAGTAATAAAATATACTTACTTACAGGTGGCGAAGCGCTAAATTACGGACAGGTAGCAACAGCAATAAGCAAAGCTATTGGAGAAAAAGTAACATACATTTCGCTTACACCTGATGAAGCAAAATTAAGGATGGAACAAAAAGGTATGCCCCAATGGGCTATCCAGACTTTTCTTGCAATTGCCGAAGGCCAACGTAGTGGAAAGGCAGATTATGTAAATGATATAGTACAAGAAATATTAAACAAACCGCCTTTAACAATTGATGATTTTGCGCGTGACTATGCGGGATATTTTAAGTAAGCAAGCATCTGCTGATGAAAGTAAAATGAATGCAAGAACAGGCTGTTATAATTCGGTAAAATATTTTGCCTTTTTCATTTTGTTTATTTTTTTGAAGGTTCGTATTTGAGAATGACAATTGCGCAACAGGATTTACAAGCAAATGATGTTCGTCAATTAGTTGATTGCCTTGTTCCGCAAATTAAAAATTCTCATAATTTTATTTATCAATACAGGATTGATAACGAGGCTGAACTCGTTAATCAATCCTTATTATAAACTTATTGGTTGTTTACGCTGGCCCATACTGCAGCAGGATCGCACCAGATTTGAAAGTCTTGCAGTCAATCAATTTAAAGTGTTTCATATCCATGCCATCAAACCAACGTCCACCCTTGCCAAACG
Source organism: Bacteroidota bacterium (assembly GCA_013286325.1). Taxonomy (GTDB): domain Bacteria; phylum Bacteroidota; class Bacteroidia; order Sphingobacteriales; family Sphingobacteriaceae; genus Mucilaginibacter. Next base: position 11,250 of record JABDFZ010000012.1, read on the forward strand.
TAAACGGAAACACCAACAGTTGGAATTTATCCACAAGTCCGTGATCCAACATTGTATGCGTTAACTCTCCAACACCATATTGCACCAGGTCTTTTCCACCCATTTGCTTCAGTTTGCGAAGCTGTTCTACAACGTCTCCTTGAATTAGTGTGGAATTCCAACTAAGGGGTTCTTTAAGTGTTCTTGAAGCGACATGCTTTGGCATTTCATTAATATAGTCTGCCATTTTTCCTGTCCGGGCTGGCCATATCTTAGCAAAGCCTTCATACGTTAAACGACCTGATAATAAGGCTCCTGAAGAGAAAAGGAGGTTATCTAAATAGTCCTGAACATCGTCTGTATGATACTTAAAAATTTCGGAAAACATTTCCGGATTGTTCACGATCCCATCCATTGATACTTCTGCTGCTACAATAATTTCTCTCATAACTTTATTTTTTTGATTTTAAAATTCTTTAATTGAAATTAATTAATGATCCTGATTTACCTAATGATGATTTGTTTTTATGTGAGTTGATTTAAAAACACAGCTATGCTTTCAGCTTTTTGTGATAATAAATGTAAGCAAGGATTCCGAGGGTAATGGGAACTGCCATAAATGCAAGGTTACCGACCATTTGGCCCGGGGAAGATATTGAGAATATACAATAAGTGGCACCGATTAGATCAAAGAATAGCCCTGCATAAGCCCATTCTTTAATTCGGGGATAACCGGGAATTAGAATGGCGATAACGCCTAATGTTTTGGCAATGCCAAGAAAAGGCAGCAAATAAAACGGCATACTCATTTTAGTAAAGCCTTCCATTGCTATTTTAGAAGAAACAATATCAGGCAAGGCAAATACAAACATAAATGCTGCAAATAAGCCTGTAAATGTCCAGTAAAGGATGTTAGTCTTTTTCATTTTGTTTATTTTTTTAAGGTTCGTATTTGATACTGACAATCCCGTAACTAAAGGGCTTGCTATTATTTTTTGAAATACATATCTGTATTTATGCAATCAAAATTAACCAGGGCACGGCTAAAAACACCTTCAAAAGCCGTTCAAAATGCAAGCAAAGAAGAGTATCCGGGAAGTTCGACATCTCACGCATTCTGCTATTTTTTAGGAAAGTCACTCTTTCGGGCGACTCTTTTCATTTAATCTTTTCATTTTGATTGCTTTTTTGAAGGCTCGTATTTGACAATGACAATCCCGCAACTAAAGGGCGTGGCTTTAACCAGTTTTAGATTTGTCCTTTGTTTGAAAACTGGCATACCGCTGCCCAATGCAACAGGATTTACAAGCAAATGATATTCGTCAATTAGTTGATTGCTGATTAATGATGATACAAAATCGACACCTCCATAAACAATCATGTCGTTTCCTTTTTCTTTTTTTAGCTTTTTGATCTCGTCAACCAAATCTCCATTCTCCATTTTTGCATTTGACAATTCTGATTTGGTGGTTTTTTTTGAGAAAATAATTTTCGGTATGTCGGTCAATAATTTTCCAACGGGATAATCAGGGTCATTTGGATTTGCCGCTACAGATGCCCAGTGAGGAATAAAGGCTGGTGCAGTTTTACTGCCAAGCAAAACATAGTCAACTTGCCCGAGGTTTGCGACAGAATATTTTCTTATTTCATCATCCCATTTGAAATTTGAAGATTCACTGCCTGTTGCTGAAACAAATCCGTCAATAGATATGTGCATTTGTAATTTTAGTTTACGCATGATATTAAATTTTAAATTGTGTTGTTATGAATACATCTTAATCTGTTCATATCTCAATCTATCAATAGTCATATTTATTGCGGTCCATATTTCATTCTTTATTTTTCTTTCCAGCTTTTTATCCGGATTGATGGTAAAACCTGCTTTTCCGTAACACTTTATTGCTCCAAGATTCCAATCGAAAACGTTTAGTTCAACAAATGATATGTCGAAGTTTGAAAATGAAAAATCTAACAATAAGCCTACTATTTGTTGCCCCAGGCCCTTATTTCTGTGTTCTTTTTTGCCAATTAATACCCGTCCGATTTTTGCTGAATTTTCACTTAAGTACACTTCTGCATGGCCGACAGCCAAACCTATTTCCGCGTCAACTATCCTGAAAGCAATCCTATTTTTATCGGCCAATGAAATATCTAATTGTTCGGCAGTTAATGGAAAACTTAATAACGGCCCGGCAAATTGCATCAGCGCCTCTTCGCTGTCAACCCACGAGATCAGGCCGGCATAGTTTTCCCTGCCAAATTCCTCAAGCCTTATCTTAGATACTGTCATTTTTCTGAGTTGCTTTTACTTTTTACCCAAAAAGGTTCATGAGCAGGTAATATGTAAGCTACTACTCCGAATAGTATAATTGATATAATTAAGTCGACTGATGTAAATTCCTCCAAAACATAGTGCCCGAACTCTAATGAAACAAAATATAGTATCCATACCACTATAAAGAAGCGCCTTTTGAATGATGTGATCAATGCTATAGCTATTCCTACTTCGATAAACGGGATTAAGGTTATGTAAATATCAACAAGGGATGATGGGAGGTTAATCCGCAATGCTGGATTTAAAAACAGCTTCAGATAATATTTATGGAAATTTCCATTGCTGCAAAATTTGCTGATCCCTGCTACCAACAAAGTCAGGATCATGGTGATGCGCAAAAGAAGTTCAGCATTCTTTAATGTTTTTATACTAATACTATTTTCCATTTTTAGCAAATACGTTAATTAATTTATATAGCAAAGATGCGATGTGGAAGTATTAGAAAAAATGAACCAGATCAAAAAAAGTGGTTGATATAGATCAACTTAATTTTTTTCGGTTCTTGCTCCGGATCCTTGATAAAAACTCTGTCGACATCCCCAGGTAGGAAGCCAATGCATATTGCGGTACCCGCTGCACCAGGAGCGGATAATTTTCACAAAACGAATTGTATCGTTCTTCAGCGGATAGGGTTAAATTGGAAATCAGCCTTTGTTGCTGAAAAGCATGTCCCATTTCGGCACGGATCCTGAAAAATGTTTCGTATTTGTGATTAGATCTTTTCAGTTCCTGTTCTTTTTCGTACGGAAGCTGCATGAGTGTACAATCCTCTATTGCAACTACAAACATTGATGCCGGCTGTTGATTAATATAACTATCATAATCCGTTATCCACCAATTTTCAATTCCTAACAGTATAGTATGCTCCTCTCCCTTTTCCCCGATCACGTAGGCCCGCATAGCTCCTTTTATAATGAAATTTCTGCATTTTGCTGTAAAATCCGGCTGTACTATAAATTGTTTCTTTTTAACCCTAACTTCTTTAAAACAGGCACTGAGTTCACAGGCTTCTTCATCTGACATGATTTTAAATTGCCGGATATATTTTGTTAATTCTTCGTTAGTCGACATGCAGGATTGAATGATTAGCGTTGTAACCGTATTATACCAAATTTACAATTTAAAACCTTTCGCTATCCGAAATAGTTAAGGTAGAGATTTGTTATACTTTAATTTAATAATTAAAGTAAATAAGGCAATACTTATTAAAATTGTGTGTTGATGTTAAATAATAAATAGTGTTAACTTAGTAATAACCTAAACTTAATTGCAAACCCGTAAAAATTTTCTTAATTGTAATATGTCTATTTTCAGTAAATAAGTTAATTTTTAATCAATTTCTACAACGCCCAGGAGGCGTTCACTAAAAATATTATTTGGAACGATAAAGAAACAGGGATTGATCCTTTAGGATATGAAAAAATAATAAAAGCAGCTTTTAGAAATTAAATTGGCGGTCACCTTCGGTCCTTAACGATTATTCATGATAGTAAAACATCAAATAATCAACAACTTATAGTTTGACCTTAACCTATTGTCCCCTTAATCTATTAATATGAAATTCGAATTTTATCCATATGTAATTATCAGATCACCATATTTTCCTTTAAGATACATAACAGAAAACCTATATGATAAAATAATAAATGACCCGGAATACATAGAAGCCTTATTTATCTCGTCGCCTAATTTTGTTCACCTGTTAAATGAAAAAAAACTATCGAACAAACCTGATGCAGAAGATGTATTGCTAAAATATTTTAACAGAATGTGTTTCAGGTGTACCCCCTTTGGCTTATTTGCAGGTTGCTCGGTAACTGAATGGGGAAACTCTACAGAAATACAGGTTTTGAATGACCATATTCAAAGAAGATCGAGATTGGATAAGGACTTTCTTGTTAAAATGATCCGGTATTTAGCATTGTTGAAACCCGTTTTCTTAAACTTACAATTCTCCCTTAATAATACATTTTATAGCGTCGGAGATGAATACCGTTATATAGAAAGAATTGAAGGTGAGAATGGCGAAATGAACTATGATATAGCAGCGGCAGAAGGTTCGGTAATCTTTCAGGATTTTTTAGGGTTTGTGAGAGGCCCGGCCAAAACAGGATCTCAGATCTTAGACCTGGCTGTTAAAGCGGGTTATTCGAAAAAAACCGCTCTGAATTACTTATCAGAATTATATAAAAACCAGGTTGTGACAACGAATATGGAGTTGTCACTTCCGGCTAATGAATTATTAGATCGTTGCAGGCTGATATTAAAACAAATAGCCAGTAACACCAATAATTCAATTGCTTGGTATTGGCATAATTGCGTTACAGAATTAGTTGATTCGCTGCAGGAAATTGATAACGCTGCAACTAAAAGTGTGATGAAATATGATAGACTCTTTTCTTTAACAGAAAGATTCCCATTTAATCAGCCGGTTAACCGCGTTATTCAGGTAGATTATTCATTTACTTCTCCGTCGGGCTTTATAAATAAGAACATACAAAATACTTTATCAACCGGTGTAAATATTTTATCGCTAATTAACCTTGCGCCTACGGATAACAATTCCCTGGTGAATTTTAAAAATCGATTTATACAAAAGTACGACTCGCGTGAGGTCCCGTTTTTAATAGCGCTTGATCCGGAATCAGGAATTGATTACCTGGAAGGAACATCTTCATTCGATACTTTTTTGCATAATGAATTTTCCATCACAACTTCAGGTTATTCTCATCAAAATCACACATTAAACACGAACCATAACTTTTTGATAGAAAAGTTTGAAGCTGCCAGTGCACGGGATGAAAAACATATTGAACTTACAGAAACCGACTTAAGCAAAATGCAAAAAACGGAGCACGAGTTATCTGCTACCAGCACCGTTTTTTTCAGATTATTCGGAGATGATCAGGTTCAGCTTGACAGTGTTGGCGGAAGCAGCGGCATAAATTTATTTACGAGATTTAGTGATTTTAATGCTTCATTAAATCAAATTACAAATGAAGTTGCTAAAATTGAACAGAGGTATTATGAGGGGAAAATAGTAGCTGAGGTAATACATGAACCTGAACCAAGAGCCGGAAATGTAATTGCGCATCCATCGTTCAGAGAGTTTGAGATACCCTATCTTTCGCAAGGTGCTAATGGCGCTGCAAAAACAATTTTATTAGATGACATTCTTATATCTGTGGTTGATAATAAGGTTATTCTTAGGTCGAAAAGTTTAAATAAGGAAATTATACCACGACTAAGTCATGCCTATAATTATTTAAAAGGTTCGCCCATTTACAGGTTTTTGGGGGATTATCAAAACAATGAGAAAATAACAGGTTTTCAATTTGATTTTGCAAAAGTACTGCCCGGGAAATCGTTTTACCCCAGGCTCTATTATAAAAATATAGTTTTTTTCCCTGCAACCTGGATAATCAGCGTTAAGGATATAGAGGAGAAATGCGGGCCATTATCGTTAGATACTTTAGCTGACTATCTCCGTTTAAGGAAAGTAAACGAAAAGTTTATTTTTAGTGAAGGTGATAACGAATTACTAATTGTTTCGAGTCAGCCACATTTGTTAAATGTGTTTCTAAAGCTATTAAAGAAAAAGCATGAGGTAACTATTAAGGAATTCTTATATGATGAAAAAAACTATCACATCCTTAATGAAAACGGCGAAAAAATTAATAATCAGCTTTTGGCCATACTCATTAATAAGGATAAAAATAGTGCGCATCGGAAAGGAAGTTCGCCGGCTTTTAAGCAATTTGAAGGTATTCAGCGAAAATTTTCAATAGGTTCTGAATGGATTTATTATAAATTTTATTGCGGGGTTTACAGCGCGGATAAAATTCTTGCCGGATATATTCTGCCCCTGATTAAAAACCTGTATAAAGAAAAACTGATTTCCGAGGCATTCTTTATCCGCTATTTAGACCCAGATTCCCATTTACGTATTAGGTTTAAAGTAAAAAAGAAAGATCAGATACCTGCGGTGATGAACTGGGTTCATAAATATACAGCAGATTTGGAAACCAATGACTCCATCTGGAAGACCCAGATTGATACCTATGTTCGCGAACTTGAGCGCTATTATATAGGTATAGAAGAATCTGAATCGATTTTTAGCTTTGATAGTCTTGCCGTAATCAAACTATTAAACAACCCCGATATAGCTGAAGATCTTAATTTCCGAGTTTCAGCTGGTATCCGGTTAATCAGCGATCTATTGGATTGTTTTGATTATACCCTGGATGATAAGATTGAGTTTACTATGAAAATGAAGAATGCGCTGAAAGCAGAATTTAAATTTGATGTAAAGGCGGATAAAAAGATAAATATGCCATATCGTGAGAAATCGCATATTTATTTATACCACATGGGAGAGACAGAATTAAACGCAATTTTTAAAAGACGATTTAAGGATATAAAGAAAACGTGCGAAAAAATCAGGAAGAACAACAAGGATGGCAGCACCGCCCAGGATTTAATGAAATTGTTAGGCAGTTATACGCACATGTGTGTTAACCGTTTGTTTTTATGCAACCAAAAAATATATGAGTATATAATTTATGACTATCTGAATAAATACGTCAACATGCTGAAAAACAAGCCTGATAAGGTTATTTAATGCTCCTTTCTGATAAAAATTTATACAAGGCATCCTTGTACGATTCCCCTATCGGGATCTCTGTACTGTCGGGTGATATAAATACCCTGTTCCCGTCTATTTTACTTATCCTGTCGGTAGGTATAATGTAGGACCTGTGTACCCTAATAAATTTATTTGATTTTAAATGATCTTCGATGTCTTTCATATTTAACATGGTAACTATTCTTCCCGAAGAGGTAAAAATGGATACATAGTTTTTCAGGCCCTGAATGTATAAGATCTCGGACAAGCTTATTTTGACTGACTTATTTTTAGAATCAACCTTTACAAAAAAATAATCCTCCTGACCTGAATCTGTGTTCTTCAGTTTTTTTTGCAAAAGCTGAACTTTCTGGATCGATTTTAGAAACCGCTCAAACGGAACCGGTTTAACCAGGTAATCAAACACATCCAGATCAAACCCCTGAACGGCATATTCGGAGTATGCTGTTATCAATATAACATAGGGGCTGTGATCTGTACTTTTTATTAATTTCAAAAATTCAAATCCTGAAACTTTCGGCATATTAATATCAAGAAATATAATGTCGGGCATTTCATTCTGAATAAATGAAATAGCTTCAAGAACGTTTGTTGTAGATAATACTAATTTTAAATCAGTAATATCTTTTATAAATTCTTCTAATAAATTGATGGAATGTTGTTCATCATCTATTATCATGCATTTTAAAGTCATAGTCTGATATTTAGGTTACTACTATACAAAGAGCTGCTCTCATCAATAACAAGGCTGTAATTATCCATATATGTTAATTCAAGCTGTTTTTTAATGTTTTTTACACCAATTCCTGTGCTTTCGAAAACCAGGTTCTCGTGGTTCTTTTTATTCTTTACAAAAAAGTTTAAATAATCTTCGCCCACATCCAAAGTAATGATCAATGGCTCATTAGGATCTGTCAGGTCGCCGTATTTAAATGCATTTTCTACAAACGTCATGAGCATAAAAGACATGATGCGCTTGTTTTTATAATTGCCGTTTGATTGTATCAGGATGTTTAAATTATTATTGAACCTGAGCTGGTTTAATTTGATATAATTTTCGATATGCATCATTTCCAACGACAGATCGACCCAACCGTTACTATCATCAGTTTTGAATGTATACCTCATCATTTGCGAAAGAATTAAAATTGATTCGGCTAATTCTTTTGATAAGGGATAAATATTTGAATAGAAAAAGTTTAAGGTATTGTGAAGAAAATGAGGGTTAACCTGGGCTTTAATAAATGCAAGCTGTGTAACCGCAATTTCTCTTTTTAATTCTTTTTCGTTTAATTCTTTTAAATAATGCTCTTTTTCCAGCAGGCGTAATTTTCTTTCGGCCCAAACCGATTTTTTAGCAAACCAGTACCCCGTGCTCAATCCCAAAAAATAAGAAACACGCCATAAATGTTGTGCAATAAACAGTTTTGATAAAATTGCCAGCTTAATTGCAGCAGGCGGTTTCCCTGTTTCTAAAAAAGGGAATACATAGGCCTCGAGCCAAAAGGACAGGAATAAGTAAGCGAGTATTACAGTAAGTAATAAAAATATCAAGCTGACGACGTTCCTGTTTTTCGCCCATTTTGGTAGTACATATTCTGCACTTGTATAAAAAACAATAATATTTAAGCTGAAGGCAATTAAGATCTCATTCCACCTGATGCTTGATGGTGAAATGTATAAAATGATGGAAACTTCATAAAAAATATAAATGACCCAGGCCATTACATGGATGAAAATAATATTTGCAGTGGGCTTTAGTGGCAGCAATTTCAGTTTCATACACTCAATATAGATATTTCGTACCAAGTAAATAATTAGTTTGTGTATTAATTTTTAAAACCCTTGATACAAACTTTAGATTCACACTAAATCTATTACAAAAAGCCATATGAAAAATACTAAGCGAAATTCGAAGTTGCATTTTAAAAAGTCCACTATCGTGAGACTCTCTGGTGGTGCCTCCAGTAAGTTAATTTGCGGACTAAACCCTACATCTACCGATACCTCAACAACCACATCACTGATCACACTGACTCATATACTCTAAAAGAGACAAGGACATTTCGAAAATCACTGATTTTGGTTAAAAAGAAATTCATGCGCGCGAGTTGAGGGAATGATTTACTACAATTTGTAACCCAAAGAAAAAATGCAAGTAGCGGACTGTGCTGATGCCGAAAAGAAAGCGTATTTAAATTCTACAAAATAAAACTATTTGTTATGGAAAATTTCACAATTGGCTCGGACAAAAAAGAAGTGTCAGAAAAAGTTTTTGCAGCCTTTGAAAACGAAACCCTAAGAGAATTAGGCGAAAAAGTTGTTGGCGGTATTTGGTTTGAAGCTTCATGGGGAAGCGGTAAAAAACCAACTCAACCAGCTCCACCTGCCTCTCTTGCTTAATGCTTTCAATTAATTGAAGCATGGATATCAATCCCTTAAACCGGGGATTGGTATCCTCTTTTTAAGTGAACTATTTAATCTTGATTATATGATTGACAACCAATACGTAGAAAATTTTAACCCAAAGGTGGTTTTTAACGATGCTTATATGGCATTATTAAAGTTGACGAATTTGAACGACGTTAAGATCACGAAAAGTTCAATAAGGAAATATATTTCCGAAATAAAGAGTTTTCCGTCGCTCACCCTTTACGATATGGTTGAACTGATTGTAAAATGCGGAGGGACGCCAAAAGTTCAAAAAAAATCAGTGACTGAACTGTCTGACCTTCATTTCCCGGCAATTGGCCATCTGTCAAAGGATGGTAAAAACGGTAGTTACATAACAGTAGTAGAAGCTAACGATGATACCATTACATTTTGGGGGAGCGATAATGAAGTTTCGATCCGAAAGGTTAGTGAATTAGCACAAAAATGGTCGGGCCTCGCCATAACTGTTCATTTTGATGCTGACTATCAAGATCCCGATTATCTTTTTAGTACAGAAATGGAATTAAAAGAGGAGGCTGATTACAAGAAGAATATTAGGCTCACTGAAAATTTTCTTTCTCCTGACGAATGCCGGGAGGTAATTGATTTCTGCGAAAGTGAATCTCTTTTCCGCCCAAGTTTGGTTGAAGATTTAGGCGATACAGAGAAAAAAGCAACGGAATCGGATATGAGGACCAGCTTTAGTGCAGTAATCAATGTTAATGTTGAAAACCAACTTATTAAAAATATATATCAAAGAGCGTCTGAATTATGCGATGTTAAAATTGAAAACATTGAAAATATTCAATGTGTAAGATACGCTACAGGCCAGGAATTTGAAAAGCATTTTGACGGGGACTCGATCAATAACAGGTTTAAGACCTTATTGGTTTATCTGAACGAAGATTTTGAAGGAGGGGAAACTTACTTTCCGGAGATAGATGTAAAAATTGTACCAAAAACCGGGCTATGTTTAGAGTTTGACAATTTAGATGCAGAAAGAGACCCACTGATTATGTCAATGCATTGCGGGCAACCGGTAATTTCCGGTAAAAAATATGCACTAAATATCTGGCTCCAAAATTAAGATCCGGCTTTATAAACCATCAATATTTTACTATGAAAAAAGTTAATGGGGCAAATGCAACCAAATGCGCTTTACTGGTCCTTAAAATAGCAAGTCGCTGCAACCTGAATTGTACTTATTGCTATATGTATAACCTGGGTGATAATACTTACAGGAATCAGCCTAAAGTTATGTCGGACAACGTGGTTACCGCCTTAATAAGGAAAGTAAAAAATCACTGCATAACACATGATATTAAGGTTTTTGATTTCAATTTTCACGGTGGCGAACCTTTGCTTGTCGGGATGGATTTTTTCAAAAAATTTGTTAGTAAAGCCAATGACCTGCTTTTGCCGGAAACTACTCCCATATTTTCGATACAAACTAACGGTACATTATTAGATGACAAATGGTGCGAATTATTTGGAGAGCTGAATATACACCTTGGAATAAGCCTTGACGGAACGCCCGAAATAAATGATATGTACAGGATTGATCATGCAGGAAGAGGATCATATACCGACATTATCCGCGGGATAAAGGTAGCCATGAAGTCGGATAAGTTACTTAATCCTCCGGGCCTTCTTTCGGTAATCAATATTAAATCAAACCCGGCAGAAGTTTACAATCACTTTTTGGAAATCAACCCTCATAATGTAGATTTTCTTATCCCGGACGCTAATTATGATTCCCCACCGTTAAAGCCCGATTATTTATCGGAAACGCCATATGCCGACTGGCTGATTGAAATATTTGATCTGTGGTTTAAAGAGAAAAAACCTTTTGGGGTAAATATTTTCGAATCGTTAGTTGCCGCTATTTTAGGCAAGGGTGATCAAAGTGATGTTTTAGGAGGAGCTAATAAAGAGCTGCTTGTTATTGAAACAAATGGCGGAATAGAACCCGTTGGCCAACTGAAAATATGTAAAAACGGGTTTACTAAAATTGGCATTAATGTTTTAGAGAACGAACTGGATGAAGCTTTTGATAATGACTTAGGATTGCTATTTCACTTAAGCGGCCAAAAAACCTGCCAGTATTGTAAAGCCTGCCCTATACTAAATATTTGTGGTGGCGGATATCTTCCGCACAGATATAGCAAAGTTAATGGATTTAATAACCCTTCCATTTATTGTAAGGACCTGGTAAAACTGATAACACACATTCAAAATAAGCTGTTTAGTGCGTTGCCTGAAGCATTGTTTTTAGAAACAGGCGCTTCTATGCTAACGTTCGAAAAAGCAATGAGCATTATGGATTCCAACCGTCATCTCTTATTGGTAGAAGATGAGGAACTGGAAGAGTTTGCAAAATAAGTTAATTAAAAATTTTTCTGATGGAATTAACCTCACTGAAATGCAAGCACCTGGTTGTAAAAATTGCAAGCCGCTGCAACCTTAATTGCTCTTATTGCTATATGTACAATATGGGTGATAATACTTATAAAAATCAGCCCAAATTTATGAGTAAAACTGTAATAGTTAAGCTCATAGAAGCAGTAGCCGTTCATTGCGAAGAACATGACCTGAATGAATTCACTTTTGTATTTCACGGAGGGGAGCCATTGTTGGCCAGTCAGGATCTTTACAGGTTTTTTGTTCATCAGGCACTAACTGTACTTCTGCCTAATGTACAGCCTAATTTTAAGCTGCAGACAAATGGAATGCTGATAACTAAAGCCTGGTGCGAACTGTTTGAGGAATTAAACATTGGAGTTGGAATAAGCCTTGACGGAAATAAAAAAGAAAATGACCTCTACAGGCTTGACCATAAAGGCAGAGGGTCGTTTGATGCTATAATGAAAGGGTATAATATTGCACAGAAATTATTGCCAAACAAACCGGGTATTGTAACTTTTATAAATATTGGTTCGGATCCGTTAGATACTTATGAGTTTTTAAAATCGATTGATATTGAATACGTTGATTTTATTTTGCCTGATGCCACGCATGATACGCCAAAATGGGCGTCGTTATTTGATACCCCTACTCCTTATGCAGACTGGCTGATTAAAATATTCGATATCTGGTTTTATGAAAAAGGGAAAAAGCCAAAAATCCGCTTTTTTGAAACTATAATACTTCTACTGCTTGGCAGGGTAAATGATGATGGAAATGATGCATTAGGCGGCGGAAATCACCAGGTACTTGTAATAGAAACCGATGGCGGGATAGAGCCGATTGATTCGCTAAAGGTTTGTGGTGATGGTTTTACCAAGATCAAAACGAATGTATTGCAGGATAAAATAAGCGATGCTTTTGAGAAGGAACTGGCCGAGCTATGCAATTTAAGCCACAAGCTATTATGCAAAAAGTGCATGATATGCCCTGTTAAAGATATTTGCGGCGGCGGATACCTGGCACATCGGTTTAGCAAAGAATCTGGCTTTAACAATCCTTCTATTTACTGCAATGATCTTTTGAAACTGATAACAAGGATTCAAAATGCAGTTTTTGCAGAAATACCGGGCTCAATACTTGAAGAAAATCACTTAAAACCAGTTTATTATCACCAGGCTTTAGAAATGGTTGAGTATGGTGAAAAATACTCTGAAGAGCCTGAGTGGAGTAATTATCTTGAATTGTTTGGAAGCAAAAGCAAAGAAAATGTATAAAGGACCATTTACGTTTTATAAACAATTTGATTCTAAAGATTGCGGCCCAACTTGTGTTAGAATGGTGGCCAAATTCTATGGGAAAGAATATTCTTTGCAAACATTGAGGGATAAGGGGAATCTTTCCCGTGAAGGCGTTTCTATCAATGGTATCAGTAAAATTGCCGAACACATCGGTTTCAGGTCGCTTGCTGTAAAAGTTGATTTTGATAAGTTTAAAAATGAAGCCCCACTCCCGGCAATTGCCCATTGGAACCAAAACCATTTTATTGTTGTTTACAAAATTTCATCGACAAAAGTTTACGTGGCCGATCCATCATTTGGCTTATTGGCTTATAGTTATGAAGAGTTTTTGCGTGGATGGGAGTGTGAAAAAAAGCATGGAAAAGAACAGGGCATATTGTTATTAATGGAGCCTACACCCGACTTCTTTTCGATGGAAGGCGAAAAAACACATAACAAGGCTAATCTGAAATTTATTTTAAAATATTTACTGCAATTTAAGAAACCAATTAGCTATGTATGCCTGAGCCTTTTTGTAGGAAGCCTTTTACAACTGGTTTTCCCTTTTTTAACACAGTCCATTATAGATTATGGTATTGGTAATAAAAATATAGGGTTCATTAACCTGATCCTTATTTCCCAGCTTGTACTCATTTTAAGTCTTATCTCGGTAGAATATATCCGTTCAATGATTTTGTTACACGTGAGTGTGAGGATCAATATATTTATTATCTCTGATTTTTTGTCGAAACTCATGAAACTGCCGATATCATTCTTTGATATTAAGCTAACAGGAGACTTAACCCAACGAATAAGAGACCATAAAAGGATTGAAGACTTTTTTACCAACTCATTACTAACCTCTGTTTTCTCCTTTTTTTCCATTATCGTCCTCGGGGGAATACTGCTGTTTTATAATAAGCTGGTATTTTTTATTGTAGTTGCAGGTATAACTGCTGACTTTATAGTTGTACTGAGTACCTTAAAAAAGAGGCGATACCTGAATAATAAGCTTTTCTCGAGACTTACCACCGAGCAAAACGCTTTGATAGAGCTTATTACCGGCATGCAGGAAATAAAGCTTAATAATATTGAAAAGATGAAACGCTGGCAGTGGCAAAAAATACAAGCGGCCATATTCAAAACAAATCTTAAAATGGTATCCATCAATCAAATACAGATTGGTGGTTCGCGGCTGATTGCGCAGCTTCAAATTATACTTATAACCTTTATAGCTGCCAAATCAGTAATAAACGGGGAGATGACGCTTGGGATTATGTTGGCTATAATGTATATCCTGGGTCAGTTAAGCGCCCCGGTTCATGATCTGATCAACTGCACTTATGCTTACCAGGATGCCAAAATAAGCCTGGACAGATTAGGTGAAATACATCTTAAAGAGGATGAAGAGCCTGAAGATAAACAGGGCGTTCCTATGCCTGATTTAGATCGCAGCGGCATCTATTTTGATAATATATCCTTTCATTACCCCGGACAGACCAGGAATGTTATACAAGACTTGAGTTTACATATCCCGGCAGGTAAAATAACAGCAATTGTAGGTACCAGCGGCAGCGGCAAAACAACACTATTAAAATTGATCCTCAAGTTTTACAGTCCGCAAAGTGGCCATATAGAAGTTGGTGAGCATAATTTGAATGACCTGCAAACTGCTGAATGGCGAAGTAAATGTGGGGTTGTAATGCAGGATGGGTTCATTTTTGCCGACACAATTGCCCGGAATATAGCCCTTGAGGTAGATATCGATGAACAAAAACTGATGAAATCTATCGAATTAGCTAATTGCCTTGATTTTATAAATGCACTGCCCCTTGAATATAATACCAAAATAGGCCAGGATGGTATTGGTTTAAGCCAGGGGCAGACCCAGCGTTTGTTAATTGCCAGATCGATATATAAAAATCCCGAGATAATATTATTTGATGAGGCTACTAATGCGCTGGATGCCAATAATGAGAAAACTATTATAAATAACCTGAATCATTTTTTTGAGGGAAGAACAGTAGTTGTGGTTGCCCACAGGTTGAGTACCGTTAAAAATGCTGATCAGATTATTGTGATGGAAGACGGAAGGATTATTGAACAGGGAAATCATTTTACGCTAACAAATAATAAAAATGCGTATTACGAATTAGTTAAAAATCAACTTGAATTGGCTTCGTAACTAACATGGAAAAAGCAAAAATAAATTTTACCAATCACGAGGTTAATGAATTAATAGGCAATGTCCCTAAAAATACCTTAGTGTATTGCCTGGCAATTTTGATAGTGACTCTTGTAAGCATAGGTTTTATGTTGTGCTTAATTCCGTACCCTAAAAATATGCCGGTTGAGGTTGAACTTTTTACCCGTGGAACATTTGATGTTCATTCACCAAAAGAAATTCATCAGCAATCTGACTGCAAGCTTTATATTGATAGAAATAAATTCAACGAATCTTATTTTTCTCATCTGGACAAGTTTAGCCTTGCAATTAAAGAAAATGAAAAGCTATATCATCTGTCCGGTTCATTAATTAAAGTTTCTTTATTGGCTCATACCATAATTGCTGACGTTGCCTTAAAAGAGAATAATGATCTTTTAGGTCTTCTTAAATCTGAGAGGAGTAAAATTATCAGCCAGCAATTTGCCGAAATGATGAACGAAAGCTTTACTATAAAAGATAAACTGTGCACCACACTTTACTAACCGATTAGAACTATTAACCATGGAAAAACAAGCGCTCAAATGTAATTTTATTGTTCTTAAGGTTGCCAGCCGTTGTAATTTGAACTGCTCCTATTGCATAATGTATAATGTTGGCGACAACACTTATTTAAAGCAGCCGAAGGTTATGTCGGACAAAACTGTAGATGCTTTATTAGTACGCATTAAAAATCACTGTCTTCTGCACAATATTAAAGAGTTTGATTTTAGCTTTCATGGCGGAGAGCCGCTGCTTGCCGGAAAAGACTTTTTCAGAAAGTTCTGTGCAAAGGCAAAGGCGATAATTCCATCTGACATAAAAGTAACCTTTGGTATGCAGACAAATGGGGTACTCATTACTGATGAATGGTGCGATCTGTTTGATGAATTAGATATTTTGATTGCTATAAGCCTGGATGGAACACCAGAGGCAAACGATAAATTCAGGGTAGATCACGCAGGAAGAGGCTCGTATAAAGAAATAGTAAAGGGGTTGAAAATCGCCCAGCAATCAAAAAAACTTCGTTATTCGCCAAGTATTTTATCTGTCATTAATGTAGAGTCAGATCCGGTTGAAGTTTACAATCATTTTAGGAATTTGGAAGTTGACAGTGTAGACTTCATTTTGCCCCATAAAATACATGACAAAAGACCTGCTACAATTAAAAAAAATGGAATAATAGAAGAAAATACGCCTTATGGCGATTGGCTGATTGCAATATTTGATCAATGGTTTTATGAAAAGAAGCCAAGGCCAGACATCCGTTTTTTTGATGCTA
Organism: Bacteroidota bacterium; assembly: GCA_013286325.1. GTDB lineage: Bacteria > Bacteroidota > Bacteroidia > Sphingobacteriales > Sphingobacteriaceae > Mucilaginibacter. The sequence continues at coordinate 27,810 of JABDFZ010000012.1, forward strand.
TAATCGCTATCATCCTTGGGATGGATGTTCCTTTTGAATATTTGGGAGGACAAAATAATGAAATACTAGTAGTTGAAACAGATGGAGGCATAGAGGCAGTTGATTCGTTAAAAGCATGCGGAAATGGATTCACAAAAAATGGTGTTAACCTCATTTCTCATGAGTTAGATGATGCCTTACAAAATGATCTGGCGATTTTATATAGCAGAAGCCATCAAATGTTATGCAACCAATGTAATTGCTGCCCGATAAAGAATGTTTGCGGAGGAGGCTTTTTCCCTGACAGGTATTATAAAGAGAACGGATTTAACAATCCATCAGTTTACTGCCAGGATTTAACAAAAATTATAACTCATATACAAAATTCAATTATAGGATGCTTAAGCCAGGCCGATTTACAAAGCCTTGGTATAAAAGAATATAGTTATACAGAGGTGCGCCAGGCAACTTACGACAAGCTAATGGTAACCCCGGAACCTGAATATGCCTGGATGCTGGAAAAATTCAGCAGTTAAATTTAGCCTATGAGATTTTCAGGTCTGCTTGGTTTTATTTTTTTTATGGCCTTTATTTCATCCAGATCTCTTGCCCAGGGAATCATCATCACCGGGAAAGTGATAAATCAGAAAAACGCTGAAGGTGAAAAAGGTGCAACTATTATTGTAAAAACCAAGAAAGATTCTGCCATTGTTGTAACAACAATTAGTAATAATACCGGTGATTTTGAACTCTCAGTCCCATCGGCCTTAAAAGACAGCGTGATTTTATCTGTGTCGCTTTTAGGTTTTGAAAGCTATGCATCTGACGGTTGGGTACCGCAAAAACCATTAGATTTTAAATCAATAAGCTTAATTGAAAAACACATCAATCTGAAAGAGGTTGAGATAGTAAGTAAAAAGCCATTTATAGAGCAGAAGAACGATCGTATTACTGTAAATGTCGGAAGTAGTCCTGTAGGTAATAGCGGAACTGTTTTCGATATGCTGCAGAAGCTGCCCGGAATTACCGTTGACCCCGTTGGAAACATTTTATTGCATGGTAAACAGGGTGTAAAGGTATATATAAACGGCAGGCCCTCTTATTTATCATCAGGAGATCTCGCCAACTTACTTAAATCACTGCCAAGTTCTAATGTCAACACTGTTGATATAATTGCAAACCCGTCTGCCAAATTTGATGCATCGGGCAATGCCGGGATAGTTATAATTAATACAAAGAAAAATACCAAAGACCTGTATTCTGTTACTTTAAGCACAACCAATGGATTTGGCAAATACTTTCAAAGCAATAGCGGTTTAAACTGGACAGTTAATCAACGTGATTTTTATTTGGCGGGTTCTTATTTTTATACAGATAACAATACTTTCCGTTATTCCGACCTTTATCGCAGGGTCATCAACCCTCAGGGTATTTTTGACTTTAAGCAATTTAGTAATGGCAAATTAGAAAATTCGGGGAGTTCCTACAATCTCAATGGCGGCATTGATTTAAACAAGCATAACAAGTTAGGATTTTCGATAGACGGCCTTGTTAATAATAATAAGGTGAGTGAGCTTAACAGCACATATATAAATACACCCCCATCTTTACTTGATTCAACCTTATTAATTAATAACCATGAACTGAATAAAACAAATTCGTTTAGTGCCGGAGCTTTTTATGAACTGAAAACAGACACCACCAACGGTAAGCTACATGCGGAGATCAACTATTCTGATTACGATTATAATGGCCTTCAAACATTTCAAACGCAGTATTACGATAAGAATTCCGTTCAATATAAAGCGCCGGATATGGTACGTAATGTAGCTCCCGCCAACATCAGAATTTTCAGTTCGCAAATTGACCTTAATGGAAAAATGCCATGGAACGTATTATATGAAGTGGGCGGCAAATATTCTACAGTAAAAACCGACAATAACTACAAATTTGAAACAGCAGCGAATGATGATTTTATTATAGACCCCAATAAATCAGATCATTTTCTTTACAAGGAAACTATCTCGGCTGGCTATGTTAATTTATCAAAAAGGATAAAAAAATATACGATTCAGGCCGGGTTAAGATTGGAAAACACACAGTCGGACGCTAACTCCCTGACGAATAATTTAATGGTCGACCGGTCTTATACCAATTTATTCCCCAGCTTCTTTTTGCAGAGGGAACTTACTGCCAACAGCCAGATTAATCTGAATTATTCCCGTAGGATAGACCGCCCGGATTACCAGGATCTAAATCCTTTTGTGGTTTTTAATGATAAGTATACATACAGCGTTGGGAATCCTTATTTAAAACCACAGTTTACCAATAATTTCCAGCTCAGTTATACTTATAAGGAAATTACTATTGCTTCGTCGTATAGTTACACAACCGATGCAATAAGCCAGATTACACAACAAATAGATAGTTCAAAAATAACTTATACAACTTCGGCTAATATAAATAAGCTGACAAACTATAGCTTAAGCATTTCTTACCCGCTTACTATAACCAGCTGGTGGGATTTCTATACTTATATTGAAGGTTATCATAACCGCTATCAATCCATATTATCGGGACAGGCATTGGACAATCAAAAATTTACGGTAACTGTTTTTACCGAACAGGATTTAAAACTTGCAAAGGATTTGAATTTTAGTTTGTCGTTTAATTACAGATCTTCAGCATATAATGGCATCTATTTGTTTAAGCCGACTTACTTTTTTAATACAGGTTTGACAGAAAAACTGCTTTCGAAGAAATTGCTTTTAAGATTATCGCTGGATGATATCTTTAATACTCAAAAATCAAAGGTTACTACAAATTTTTCCAATATGAACTATAACCTTGTAAGCGGGCGCGATTCCCGGCGTATTTTACTTGGCATTTCATATACTATCGGCTCTGAAAAACGAAGACCTGATGATAGTAACACACTTAATAAAGATGAGCGAAAGAGAATAAAGAAGGAATAGAGGAATTGCTCCCCGGGAGATTAATGCAGTACCGAAATCGCCATCTTGATGATGTCTTCAAATACGGCTTTATCACTGGTAGATTTTGCAGTTACGCGAATGCCTTTTACTGTATTAAAGGTAAACCTGGCCAATGCCCGTGCATCTTCCTTGTTTTTGATCTCACCTTTTTCCTGGCCTTGTTTGATGACGAGGTAAAAGGTATCTTCAACTTGCTGGTCGCCTGCACAGATGATTTGGTTAGCTTCCGGGTCATGCGGGGCTACTTCAACCTCGGCATTAACCAGGAAGCAGCCTTTATGAGCCTTGTCACTCACCAGTTCCCCGACGATCATTTCCAGTAATTCCTTAACGATTTCCTTAGCCGGCAGGTCAGAGTTAATGATGTTACAGAATACGCTGGAGACTTCGCGTTGATAGCGTTCAAGGGCTTTGATAAAAAGCGTGTGTTTATCACCATATGTATCATACAAGCTTGAGCGACTGATACCTAAGCTATCTACAAGGTCCTGCATGGACGTGGCACTGTACCCCTTTAACCAAAAAAGGTCGACTGCTTTCTTGAGCACTTCATCTTCATCAAAATCCTTCGTCCTTGCCATAACAGGAATAGCTTTGCTTGTTACAGCAAAGCTATTCAATTTACTTAAATTTTTATTAGCGGATACCGCCGCCAGCCAGCAAAGTTTCGCCGGTTAACCAACGTGAGTCTTCAGAGGCCAGGAATACGGCAACCAGCGCGACGTCTTCAGGCTGACCAATACGGCCAAGCGGTGCAGTGCGCTCTGCTTCTGCATGAAATTCGCTGCCGATAACACCTGCGGTATGTGTACCTTCTGTTTCTATTATACCCGGATTGATGGAATTTACCCGGATCTTTTTAGGCCCTAATTCTTTAGCCAACACATGGGTAATTGCGTCAACAGCTCCCTTGGTTGCTGTGTAAATGGAACTTGCAACAGGTGTGATGCTGCTTGCTACGGAACCGATGTTGATAATGCTGCCTCCATTTTTATTAAAGCTTTTTAATGCGCCTTGCGTAGTTAACAGCAAACCCAGTACATTAGTGTTGAACTGCTTGTGAAAGTCTTCTTCATTAATTTCTTCTATCGGAGCAAATTTGTAAACTCCGGCGTTATTCACCAGGATATCTACGGCGCCAAATGCTTTAGTAGTTTCGTCGAATAAACGGCTGATATCTGCTGCTTTTGATACATCGCCCTGTACTGCAATAGCTTTGCCGCCAGCAGCTACAATTTCTTCAACTATTTTGTCGGCACCTGCTTTAGCCGAAGCATAATTAACTACTACTGAAGCCCCTGCTTCTGCCAGACTTTTAGCAATACCTGCGCCAATCCCTTTAGATGCACCTGTTATAACGGCTACTTTATTTATTAACTTTTTCATATTGTCTTTAACTAATTTTATATTTGGAACAATCGTTCCGCAAATGTAATATCATATTGGAACAATCGTTCCAATTAAAATCAATTATTAGCCTGGGATGACAAATGCAAGGTTACTTGCGTAAACTCCACACAATTTAACTTATTGAAAATTGTCGCATTTTTCCAAATCGTGAGGTATTGTAATGGTTTCCTTTGCGAGGTAATAACAACAAACAAATTATGAAAATATTAAATAAAACAATTTTTGTACTCCCGGCTATCCTGCTATTTATCTTAATAAACTTCAAGTCGTATGCAGTAACCTCCCGACAAAAACCACATTACACCGATACCATTAAAAACAATATTAGCGAAGTAAATAAACGCTATGGCGAAGCTTTCAGTAAAGGCGATTCTTCCCTGTTTATTAATTGTTATACTCCTGATGCTTGCGTTATGGCCGCAAACATACCTGCGCTTTGTGAAAAAGGAGGTTTATTACGATTTTTTAAATTCGCCTATAAATCAGGGATACGGAACATTGTTTTTACCACAGCCGGCTTATATGGGCAAACCGCTGATTATGTTACTGAACAAGGCAACTACGAAATGTTTAATTCAGAAAATCAATCTTTGGGTAAAGGTAAATACCTGGTTTTATGGAAGAAAACCGCTGAAGGATGGAGGATGTACAGGGATATGTTTAACAGCGATGCGCCACCTGCCAAACCCTCGAAATAATTATTTTCAATGATATTTTGCATAGAACCATTGCCGATGTTTCTATGCAAAATATTCAATCAGGCCGGATGGGGTTAGTCCCGAATATCTTTTTACTTCGTTGGCTAAATGCGCGTGATCGTAATAGCCCATTTCATAAGCCATATAATATAAACTCTCTTTATGTTTCCTGTCCCGTAACTTTTTCAGCACTTCCTGAAAGCGCATTATTTTTATAAACTCCTTGGGAGTAATCCCTATCGATTCGTTAAAAGAACGTTCGAGTGTACGTCTGGTTAAGTGATGCGTTTTAGCCAGTGCATCTACAGATATTTTACCTTTAAAACTTTCTACAGTTTGTACAATGGGGATTATAGTCCGGGAGTTTTTGATCTTAGCTGAGAAAAATACATTAAGCCGGTCGGCGAGCAACTCGTCCGGATTAAGAATATTCAAAAGTCCTGAATCAGGGAATTCTATTACCTGATCAACAGCCTCAAATAATGGAAGATTATAAAATACAGAAAAGCCGCCCGGCCTGAACCTGATACCTATCGACAAGTTGTTAGGCACACTGTTATAAACTCCTGAATAAGTCATGGTTCCCCCCAGGTACAGAACACCAGTATTAAACGGGATTCCATTCATATCAGGGATGGTATTTCCCTTATTGACAAAAATATCAGTACAGCCGTTAGCATATATAATCCGGCTTACCGGTTGGTGCAGGGCATCCGTTTCCAGTATCCAATAAGCATCTATAAAAGGGCGTAAGTTTTCGGAGGGGAGTATTTCCCTGTATTTCATTTTTCAGCAATGTAATTTTAAAAGCCTAAAGGCAATTTCAAATTTACAAAATTAACAACGATGCAGGGTGTAAATCAAATTGTCATGCGTATAGTTTACTCACCCCGACTTCGCTTCGCTGGTCGACCCTCTCTACGACAAGTCGTAAAGAGGGTTAGCTTTAATTTTTTAAGCGAAGCGATGACCCGGTGAGTTGAGTAGGCGACATTTTGATTTGCACCCATGATGCCATTAAAGTTTTGAGACTACAAAGTTTTCTGTTTGCTTATATACACCCTCTTCTTTTAACATCTGATTGTTACTTTTATCTATCCAGATGTATCCAACCGTATCGCCGTGGATAAAATGCAATACACGGCATTCTAATCTGTGCCCGGGGGCCAATTCCCAGATATCATCAAAAGCATATTCAATTATATAAGGGTCTGATGGCGCAGGCGTATCCTTGTTAAAATTATCCATTATATAGCTAACCCCCTTTTTCAGATCGAGATAACCGAAAATGTATTCGATCATGTTATCTTCAAAGTACCCGCTTTTCATGGGATAGTTTTTAACGGACTCTACACCTTTCCGCGTTGTTTTAACACTGGCTTGTGTATCGCCAAATGTCATATCAAAGCTAACATTTTGCTTATAATGGATCTCGTGCATCCTGATTGGCTTAAATGACAAGTCGGTAAATGAGGTATCTGTAGAAAAACTACCGAGAGGTATCTGGCGTGACCTGGCGAAAGTGATCTGTTTATTTACAGGATCAATAGTAGTTACGTCCTCCATCATAAATTCAAAAGTAACCTTACCAGTCGTATCGCTCCCTATATTTTTATAGAAGTCGTGTGAGGGTTTAATAAGATCATAACGGATGATCTTATCTCCGGGTTTGATTACGGTTTGTGCAAAGCCTGTGAAGCTGGCTGTTATTAATAATAATGTGATGTAAGTTTTCATGATTCGTAAATAAGTCTCAAGTTTATGGTATAGATCATCAATTGATGAATGTTTTAAACCATTAAGGCTGCAAATTCAGCCACACTGGTAAATTATTCAATATGATTTCTTTATTATTGCTATAGCTTTTAATACACAGTCGATTGACCATCGGTATCTGTGTATTACCTCACACTAAAAGGTTTTAATAACATATTTATGAAGCTTTTTTCCCAATTGAAAAAAAACCTTAAGAACGATTTTTCAAGTCTTCAGCCTGTTAAAGTTGCATTATTGGGAGATACTGCTACACAGTTCCTTTCACAGGCGATAAGGGGTATAGGCTTTGATGCTGGGCTTGATCTGCAAATGTGGGAAGCTAATTTTAACCAGGTTGAAAGGCAAATTTTTGATAATACTTCCAGCTTATATGAATTTAAGCCGGATGTAGTTATCATATTCCAATCATCGCATAAATTATTAGAAACGTATAATAAGTTAGGTTCTGAAGAATATGACAGTTTGGCCAATAACCGCTTAGCATTAATTGATAGTTTATGCACAGCTATAAATACCCGGTTAAATACAAGGATCATCTATTATAATTATACCGAAATAGATGATGCTGTATTTGGCAGCTATGCTAATAAGGTAACCTCATCATTTTTGTTCCAGATCCGTAAGCTGAATTACGAGTTAATGACTTATGCCATGGAGCATGCTAGCTTTTACATTTGCGACCTGTCGGCCATTCAAAATCAATATGGTAAGGCAACCTTTTTCCAACCGTCGGTGTATATAAATTCAGAGATGGTTTTAAGCATTGATATATTGCCTGCAGTAGCTTCTAAAACTGTTGATATCATCGGTGCGCTGTTTGGACGCTTTAAAAAGTGCCTGATATTTGACCTGGATAATACCATATGGGGCGGTGTAATTGGCGACGATGGTTTAGAGAACATTCAGCTTGGATCGTTAGGTATCGGGAAAGCATTTACAGCGTTTCAATACTGGATAAAAAAGTTAAAAAACAGGGGTATTATTTTGGCGGTGTGCAGCAAAAACACAGAAGCGGTTGCTAAAGGACCATTTGAAAAACATCCTGATATGGTGCTACGCCTGGAAGATATTGCTGTGTTTAATGCTAATTGGGATAACAAGGTTGAAAATATCAGGCAAATTCAGTCTGTATTAAATATAAGTTTCGATTCAATGGTTTTTTTAGACGATAACCCCTTTGAAAGAAATATGGTAAGGGAGCACATCCCGACACTCACTATTCCCGAATTGCCCGAAGACCCGGCAAATTTTTTAGAATATTTATATGGCCTTAATCTATTCGAAACTACTTCTGTTTCGGACGAGGATACCAGGAGGGCAAAGCAATATCAAACCGAAGCCAAACGAAATGCTGAAAAACAGATCTATGTTAATGAAGATTCTTTTTTAGAAAGCTTGAATATGACCTGTTTGGTTGAGCCCTTTACTTCATTCAACACGCCAAGGGTTGCACAGCTTTCGCAACGGTCGAACCAGTTTAATTTACGAACCGTTAGATATACGGAAGCGGATATAAAAATGCTTGCTGATTCACCTGATGCTTTTACTTTTTCATTCACTTTAGCAGACAAATTTGGCGATAACGGGCTGACAGGTGTTGTAATCCTTAAAAAAGAAACTGAAGATACCTTATTTATTGATACCTGGCTAATGAGCTGCCGGGTGTTAAAAAGAGGCATGGAAAGCTTTACATTAAATACTCTTGTTGATTTCGTAAAAGAAAATGGTTATAAATATTTAAAAGGTGAGTACTTGCCAACACCTAAAAATGAAATAGTGAGAGATCATTATGCTGATTTAGGCTTCAGTAAAAACGAAGGTTCATGGATATTAGATATAAATACCTATCAACCTAAAAAAACCTATATCAATTAAAATGATGCAGCAGCAGCTCGGTTATATTTACGACAGGATTGAAACACTGAGCCCCATGCACAGCAAAAAGCTCAAAAAAAACATGGCGTTTTTTGATGACCGCTACCTTGAGTTAGCTGATACGTTTTTTAATAAGTATACCCGCATTCTGCAAGCACAAAATAAAACCCTTGACTATTCAATAGATTGCTATCTGCAAATGATAGCAGATGTAAACAGCGAAACCATTGAATTTTTACGAACCGGAAAATATACCAGCAGCACATTTGATGAAGTTAATAAACGGGTATACGCCAGGCCGGAAACAATGGAATATTATATGCATGGTTTAATAATGTCGCAATTTTTGTGGAGGCATCATTACCAAATGTTTAATTATTTTATTACCACGCTGCCGCAGTATGTTAATGTTATAAAACACTACCTGGAAGTTGGCGTTGGTCATGGATTTTATCTTTCAAAGGTATTGGAAGTACTGAATCCTGAATCCAGTATAACAGCAGTTGACATTAGTGAAACCTCTATAGCATTGGCAAAGAGTTTTATAAATGACAGTCGGATAGATTTTATTTTAAAGGACATATTTGAGTTTGATAACCATAAAAAATACGATTTTATCACACTTGGCGAGGTATTGGAGCATGTTGAAGACCCGTTGAAGTTATTATTAAAACTAAACGCATTACTTAGCCCCGATGGTGTTTTGTTTTTCACCACTCCTACAAATGCACCCGCAATTGACCACATTTACCTTTTTAACAATGTTGATGAAATCCGGTTGCTTATAAAAGCCGCTGGGTTTCAGATCGAATCGGAAATGGCTATTTTGTCTGAAGATGTTTCGCCGGAAAAAGCCGAAAAGTATAAGGTGGCTGTATTGTATGGCGCATTTATTAAAAAATCAAACCCTACGAACTAAACATGGACAAAAGTGAAATATTAAGAATAGTTAATGGTGTTTTTATCGACATACTGGACGATGAAAATATTGTTTTAACCGATGAAACTACTGCAAACGATGTTGACGAATGGGATTCCCTTAATCATATTCAATTAGTAGTGGCAATTGAAAGGCAATTCAGGATCAGGTTTAACTCACAGGAGATCCAGCGCTGGAATAATGTGGGCGAAATGGTTAATTCTATAAGTGCTAAACTTAATTAGCGGAATATGAAATTTCATCATGTTGGCATTGCCTGCAGAAATATTGAGGAAGAAATAATAAATATTTCAAGGATACATGATGTTACAAAAATAAGTCCGGTTGTTTTTGATCAGGAACAAAACGTCGAGCTGGCTTTATTAACCCTGGCTGACGGTACTAACTTAGAATTGATAGCAGGCAAACAGGTTGAAACGTTTCTAAAAAAGAACATTACCTATTATCATTTATGTTTCGAGATTGATGATATTAATTGGGAAGCAGAACGACTTGTTCAGGAGGGGGCCTTGTTAATATCCCCGCCCAAACCGGCAATTTTGTTTAATAACAGGGAAGTTGCTTTTTTAAATGTTTCGTACGGGATAATTGAATTATTAAGCTCAAAATAAAACAGGATGTTGTTTACCTCGCTGCCATTCGTTGTTTTTTTCTCCCTATTTTTCCTTTTATACTGGTTTGTTTTTAATAACAGTACCAAGCTTCAAAATCTTTTACTTTTAGCAGGAAGCTATTTTTTTTATGCCTGGTGGGATTGGCGCTTTCTTTTTTTACTGATTGTCAGCTCTATACTCAATTACTTTTTAGGCCTCGGGATAGCTAATAGTAAAAATAGCAAATACCGCATTTTTTTTCTTTGGATAGGTTTAATACAAGGGTTAGGCAGCCTGTTTTTTTTTAAGTATTTTAACTTCTTTGTAAAATCGCTTGCCGGCGCTTTTTCGGTATTTCATATCAGGCTTGATATTTATACGCTTAACATTATATTACCACTCGGTATCAGCTTTTATACTTTCAGGACCATCAGTTACTTGCTGGATATTAAAAATGGCAAAATTAAACCGACTACCGACTGGCTTGTATTTTTCTCTTACGTGTCTTTTTTCCCATGTATAATCTCCGGGCCTATTGACCGGCCCAAGACACTGATCCCTCAGTTAGAAAAGAAACGGACATTTGATTATGAGCAGGCCTCTGATGGGATGCGCCAGGTTTTGTGGGGGCTGTTTAAAAAGATTGTGATTGCAGATAATTGCGCCGGATTTGTAACCGATACTTTTAACCATTACCAAACACTGCCTGCCAGCGCTTTATTGTTTTGCAGCTTCCTTTCTATTATCCAGGTTTATGCTGATTTTTCGGGGTACTCGGATATAGCAATTGGCGTTTCAAATATTTTAGGAATCAAGGTTACCCGCAATTTTAACTCGCCGTTTTTTGCCCAAAACATTGCAGATTTTTGGCGAAGGTGGCACATCTCCTTAACTTCCTGGCTAACAGATTATGTGTTTACTCCCTTGTCCATTTACTTCAGGGATTATGGAAAAACAGGGTTGATATTGGCCATCCTGGTAAATTTTACACTAATTGGTATCTGGCATGGGGCCAACTGGACGTTTATCGTATTCGGCTTTTTAAATGGCTGTTATTATATCCCACTCATATTACGCGGTACGTTAAATAAAAAGAAAAAAACAACCGATAATCAATTGGGCCTTTTTGCAAACATGGCCGGAACGTTTATCCTGGTAATGTTTACATTCATCATTTTCCGTGCCGATAGTTTATCCCAGGCTTTTGATTATTACCACAGGCTTTTCTCTGTTTCCATCTTTTCCGGCTTTGTTATAAACGAAAAGATAAATATCATAGTTACCCTGATTTGTATTGCTTTAATGTTTGCTGCGGAATGGTTACAACAGGACAAACAACACGCCCTGCAAATTGACGGTATAAAAAAGTTCGCATTAAGGGCTTTGATTTACTATGGTTTGGTTTTGATCATTCTTTCTTTTAGCCCTACAAAAAATGCTGACTTTATTTATTTCAAATTTTAGCAGGGATGAAAAGCAGGATCAACATATTTATATATAAAACGCTGCTGTTTGTTATCCCTGTAGGTATTTTGTTCGAAGTTCTGTTCCGTTTGGGCTTTTCTCCAATAATTACTAATTCATCGCTCTTTGATAAAAAAATGCTGCTACTGCAAAAGCATCCGGTTAAAAATGTGAGGCTGATGTCAATTGGGTCGTCGATAACATTGTACGAACTGCAGTCAGACATTATAATACAAAACTTCAACATGCCTTATTACAATTTTGCTGCATGGGGTCTACAAATAACAGATATGAAAAATATGATGGACGATTTTGTGAAAGAATATCAACCAAAATATGTTATTATTTGCTCCTCACCCGGTGATTTTGTATCTCTTCCGAACGACACTTATTTCAATTATTTACATACAAGCAGCTATATCAAAAATAATTTCCCTGAATTTTTTTATCTGAAGAATTATAATTCTATACATCAGATCATCCACAGAAAGTATTTTGATTATCCTATCAGTTTTGATAATTGGGGAGGCGCCTCATTAAATGTTAAACAAAATGAGGTGAATGTGCATGATACTTTTCCTACTCAATACACACAGGGTAACTATAATAGCCTGGATACTTTAAGCGCCATGCTGCAACAGGAAAACATCAAGCTCATTTTTATCCAGGCCCCCATCAGAAGATCCAACTCCAATACTGCCCTTTATCAGCAAACGATAGCATCGCATTTTGCCAGGTGCAAGTCTATTGTAGAAAAAAACGGCGGCGCCTATTTAAACTATTACAGCACAACCATTTTTACCGATAGCTTATTTGTTGACCAATATCATTTGCGGACTACCGGAGCGGCAGTTTTAACAAAAGAAATTGTAAGCGACCTGAAAAAAATTATAAAGTAAAAAACTGACGTCATGCCGAATTTATTTCGGCACCTCATAGGATATTTACAACTGCTAAGTCTGCAACATGCTTATTGCAGACCCATCACTTACTTACTTGCATGTGAGATGCCGAAATAAATTCGGCATGACAGGATGGTTCCGCTGAGCGATTCGCTATTATTTTACCCTGATATACTTTTCAATAATCACCCTGTCTATCCCAGCTTTTTCTACTTTTTCTATTCCTTTCTGTATCAGGGTGTCGTTTTTAAAAGATACAGTAAATGTGAAAGTTTTACCTTCCCAGGCTTTATCGTTATAAAAATCAAGGTGCTCAGTGTACTGATCGCCGGCTATTGTGTACTTGCCACCACCTGCGTCAAAAGCATTAGTCGAATCCTTTTTTGTATTCAGGCTATGTTTCAAAAAAGCAAAATGCGTATCGTTAATGATCTTTATCATCCGCTGATTTTTGGTGTAATCAGTAAATGCGCTTACTCCTTTGGTAATTGTAGTTCCGGAAACTAATTCCCATGTTCCTTTAATAGGAAGGGCTGATTGTGCATCTTTTTCATTTTTAGTATTGCACGCAGTTAAAAAAGCCGCAATGGCTAATAAGGCTATTGATCTAAGTTTCATGATTGTGGTTTATGTGCTAAATGTATTCATTTTCAACAAAATTTAATAGTGTTTTGCTTATTAAACTGAATAGCATACAGGTTTTCTTTTTTGCAGATTTTCCTATATTTGGCGCTCACCAGTTAAATAAAGCTACTTTCTCCCCTGCATCGGTAATTTTTTTAACCATTAAAAACAGATCATATAAAATTGAAATCTATTTTTACGCTTATTCTTTTTGTTATTATTTACAATAATTTACATGCCCAGGTTAAGCTCAGCGGGACAATTAATAATACCTCTCAGGCTCCTATTGCTTATGCCAATATTACCCTAAAAGGCTCTAATAATAATTCAGCTAAAGCAACGCAAACAGATAGCACCGGGCATTTCACGTTTACTAATATAGATAAAGGGAAATACACGGCTACTGCTTCTATAGTGGGTTATCAAGCCGTAAAGCTTGATATTAACCTTACCCGGGATACCAGTATTAATATAGTATTAGCAGCTGCCAATACGCAGCTTAATGAGGTAACAATTACTACTGCCAAGCCTGTTATTGAAAACAATAACGAGAAACTGGTTTACAATGTATCATCGAGCATTACTGCTAATGGCACCGATGTGCTTACTGCAATAAGCAAAGTACCGGGTATAAGGGTGAATGGCAATGAAATTAGTATTGCCGGTAAAGGTTTGGTGAAAGTGATGATAAACGACCGCCTGGTACAGTTGGCCGGAGAGGATTTAACGCGGTTTTTAAAATCAATGTCGGCTAATCAGATCTCAAAGATCGAGCTTATAAAGAACCCATCCGCGGCTTATGATGCTGAAGGCAATGCAGGCCTGATTAATATCACTACAAAACAAAGTAAAAAACAAGGCCTTTCTGGCAATGTACAGTTAAGCGGCAAACAATGGCTGCACGATCCGGCTACAGTTTATGGTACCAGTAATTACTGGATGGCAAACAGCAGTGCAAACCTCAATTATAACGCAGGCAAGCTGTCGGCTTATGCCAGCTTAAATGTTAATGGGGACCATGAGCTGGAAGGCTTTGAAACTGATGTTTTTTATCCGACAAAAACCTGGCTTCAAACAGATACGGGTAACTACCGCCTGCACGAATATAGTTATGTGGCGGGCCTTGATTATAAAGTAAGCCCAAAAGCGAGTATCGGCTTTAATTACCTTGGCGGCAGAACTACTTACGATGGATCGGACCATGTTACTAATCCTGTTTATAATCAAAGCGGAAAACTGGACAGCACGCTGCGCACTTACGCCACTTACTATCCTGTTGCCATAAGTAATTCCATTAATCTTCATAGCATTATTAAGTTTGATACTACAGGTAAAAAGCTATTGCTGAATGCTGATTATTTTAATTACTATCGTACAGATCATTCCGACTTTACAAGCAATACCTATTTACCTGACGGAA
>JABDFZ010000013.1 GCA_013286325.1 Bacteroidota bacterium
TAATACTTCATTACAATATAACCGGTTTTCGTTTTTAAAGTCCCACCGTCTTTATATTGAAGCTGATAAAAATAGGTGCCGGGTTTTTGCATTGCCCTTGTTTTGTTTGAATGGCCGTCAAACACCCGGTTTGAATTGTCATAGCCTGCTACCTGGTAAACTACCGCACCCCCAGAGTTTATGATGGTGAGCTGATTATCAGGATAGTTTTCAATATTTTTAATGATCAGCACATCGTTAAACCCATCACCATTTGGAGATAGCCCCTGCTTAACCGTAGGCTTGGTTAAGGTAGAGTCCGTTGTAAAATCCGTTGCAATTGCTTCCATGCCACCCATTCCCATCACAACAGCAATACTAAAGTTAGCGACATCATTACCAACGGCATTATAAGCAGTAACCGTATAATTTGTAGCCGGGCTAACCGCGGTTGGTGTACCACTGATGATACCAGTAGTACCATCAAAGGCAAGTCCAGCGGGCAGGGCAGGGGATAAAGTATATCCTGTTGGGGTTATTTTACGAATGAGGTTATTGTTATAATCGGCCACATAGATAATACCTGAAGGATCAATAGCCAGGCCCCGTGCCCCATTGAAGGAAGCTGCGGTACCAATGGCGTTAATAGCTCCCGCAGTTCCGCTGCCAGCGAAGGTAGTTACTATGCCTGCCGGAGTTATTTTCCTGATCAGGTTATTGCCTGCATCGGCAACATAAACGTTTCCCGCTGCATCAAGAGCAACACTTAAAGGACTGTTAAAAGAGGCACCGGTACCTGTGCCATTAACTGCCCCGGCTGTGCCGCTTCCAGCAAAGGTACTTACTACAGCAGCCGGCGTTATTTTGCGGATTAGGTTATTACTGCCATCTGCCACATACAAATTACCTGCTGCATCAATATCAATCCCAAAAGGGCCGTGGAATGAAGCCGCTGTTCCGGTACCATTGGTAGCTCCGGCTGCACCACTTCCGGCAAATATGGATACTACTCCGGCAGGCGTTATCTTGCGGATATGATTGCCGGAATAATCGGTTACAAACACATTTCCAGCAGCATCAACAACAACGCCATGCGGGCTGTAAAAAGAAGCAGCAGTACCAGTACCGTTGGTAGAACCTGCCACACCGCTACCTGCAAAAGTGGTCACCACACCGCCAGGGGTTATCTTACGGATGAGGTTATTACCCATATCAGCTACATATACATTTCCTGCGGCATCCAAAGCAACACCCGTAGGGCTATGAAAAGAAGCCGCGGTACCTGTGCCATTCACAGCACCAGCTGTGCCGCTGCCTGCCAGGGTGGTTACTACTCCGACAGGAGTAACCTTACGGATAAGATTATTCGTATAATCAGCTACATACACATTTCCTGCAGCATCAGAAGCCATTCCGGTAGGGTAACGGAAAGAGGCGGCTGCCCCTGTACCATTAGCTGCCCCGGCAACACTTCCGGCAAAGGCGCTTACCTGGCTGTAAATGGTAGCAGGAACTGCTCCACCTGTGTTTGTAGGCATTAAGGAAACAGCTGTGCCTGTTGTGAAACTGTTGGGAGTGGTATAAGAAATATTGGGAATCGGCGCTGAATTTGTAACAGTAATATTTACTGTTGCTACGTCTGTTCCAACCGCATTATAAGCGGTAACAGTATAATTTGCAGCTGGGCTTGCAGTAGTTGGCGTACCACTGATAATGCCCGTAGCGCTGTCAAAAATAAGCCCTGCAGGCAGTATAGGTGATAAAGTATAGCCTGTAGGCGTAATTTTTCGGATGAGGCTATTATTATAATCAGCTATGTAAATAATACCTGATGGATCAATAGCGAGTCCGCGCGGCCCATTAAAGGAAGCAGCTGTGCCAATTGCATTCATTGCTCCAACAGTCCCGCTACCTGCAAGGGTGGTTACTACGCCCGCCGGAGTTATCTTCCTGATCAGGTTATTGCCTGCATCGGCAACAAATACATTGCCTGTTGCATCAAGGGCAAGATTTAAGGGGCTATTAAATGAAGCAGTAGTACCTGTACCGTTCACCGCTCCGGCAGTCCCGCTTCCTGCAAGGGTGGTCACTACCGCTGCAGGTGTAATTTTACGAATTAAGTTATTAGTTCCGTCGGCTACATAAAGATTACCAGCAGCATCAATACCAATACCGAAAGGGCCATTAAAAGAAGCAGCAATACCTGTACCATTCACCGCGCCTGCAGCACCGCTCCCGGCAAAAGTAGTCACCACTCCGGCAGGTGTTATTTTCCGGATATGATCGCCTGAATAATCGGCAACAAACACATTTCCAACAGCATCAACAGTAATACCATGTGGACTTGAAAAACTTGCGGCAGTACCTGTACCATTTACAGAACCTGCAGTACCGCTGCCAGCAAAAGTGGTTACTACACCAGCAGGTGTTATCTTCCGGATAAGGTTATTCCCCATATCGGCTACGTACACATTTCCTGCAGCATCAAGGGCAACCCCAATAGGACTATGGAAAGATGCCGCAGTTCCGGTGCCATTAACTGCACCTGCAGTCCCGCTACCCGCAAAAGTGGTTACCACACCAGCCGGTGTAATTTTTCGAATGAGGTTATTACTATAATCAGCAACATAAATATTGCCCATAGCGTCTGAAACCATTCCGCAAGGGTACCTGAAGGAAGCTGCGGCCCCCGTACCGTTTGCAGCACCTGTAGTGCTGCCAGCAAAGGCACTTACTTGGCTATAAATAGTGGCAGGCACTGCCCCTCCAGTGTTAGTGGGAGCTAATGAAACCGATGTACCTGTAGGATATATATCAGGTGTTGCATAAGAAATATGTGGAACCGGTGCTGAATTTGTAACAGCAATACTGAAGTTAGCTACATCATTACCTACTGCGTTATAAGCAGTAACGGTATAATTTGTAGCCGGGCTCACCGCGGTTGGTGTGCCACTGATAATACCAGTAGTACCATCAAAAGCAAGACCAGCAGGCAGGGCAGGAGATAAAGTATAACCTGTAGGCGTAATTTTCCGGATAAGGTTATTGTTATAATCGGCTACATAGATAATACCTGAAGGATCAATAGCCAGACCCCGGGCTCCATTAAAGGAAGCTGCGGTGCCAATGGCATTCACTGCTCCTGCAGTTCCGCTGCCAGCGAAGGTAGTTACTATGCCTGCCGGAGTTATCTTTCTGATCAGGTTATTACCTGCATCGGCAACAAACACATTTCCTGTTGCATCAAGCGCCAGGTTCCATGGGCTGCTAAACGAAGCCGCAGTACCCGTTCCATTCACTGCCCCGGCTGTCCCGCTTCCCGCAAAGGTAGTTACTACCGCAGCTGGGGTTATTTTGCGAATAAGATTGTTCACCCCATCGGCCACATACAGATTACCTGTTGCATCAATATCAATCCCAAAAGGGCCATGGAATGAAGCCGCTGTTCCGGTACCATTGACAGCACCTGCGGCACCATTACCCGCAAAGATGGATACTACACCAGCAGGTGTTATTTTTCTGATATGATCACCTGAATAATCAGTTACAAACACATTACCAGCAGCATCAACCACTACGCCATGCGGGCTACTAAAACTTGCAGCAGTACCTATCCCGTTAGCTGAACCTGCCACACCACTACCTGCAAAAGTGGTTACCACGCCACCAGGAGTAATTTTACGGATGAGATTATTCCCTGCATCAGCCACATACACATTTCCTGCAGCATCGAGCGCAACCCCTGTAGGACTATGAAAAGAAGTGGCAATACCTGTGCCGTTCACAGCACCGGCTGTGCCGCTGCCTGCCAGGGTGGTGACCACTCCGGCAGGAGTGATCTTACGGATAAGATTATTTGTATAATCAGCTACATACACATTACCTGCAGCATCAGAGGCCATCCCGGTAGGATACCTGAAAGAGGCGGCTGCCCCTGTCCCGTTGGCACTTCCGGCAACACTTCCGGCAAAGGCACTTACCTGGCTGTAAATAGTAGCAGGCACTGCTCCACCTGTATTCGTAGGTGCTAAGGAAATAGCTGTGCCTGTTGCGAAACTGTTGGATGCTGTATATGAAATATTGGGAACCGATACCTGTATTTTTACATTTAAAACTGTTGTATCGGCACCTGTGGCATTATAGGTCACAATATTATAATTTGTTGCCGGAGTAATTACTGTTGGGGTGCCGCTAATTACGCCTGTTTTATTATTAAAAGCTAAACCCGCTGGTAAAACAGGGTTTATATAGTAACCACCGATCGGGCTGATTTTTTTAACAGCGCTATTCAAATAATCTGCAATATATATGTTGCCTGCCCAATCTACGGCTAAGCCAAATGGTCTGTTAAATCCGGAACCAAAGGAAACCATGGCGCCGCCACCAACGGGGATTTCTTTTACAGCATAATTTAAATCGTCTACTACAAATAAATTACCGGCAGCATCAACTGCTACACTTGTAGGGCTATTGAAAGCGGAGCTAACAGTAACAGGTGTATTGCTGCCAAACGGAATCTTTTTAATGGCATTATTTCCATAATCGGCAACAAACACATTGCCTGCAGTATCAACTGCCACGCTAATCGGGTTGGAAAAACCAGAACCTATAATAACCGGAACGTTACTGCCGGCAGGAATCTTCTTTACGGCATTGTTACTATAATCGGCTATGTATAAATTACCAGCGGCATCAACAGCTATGCCAAACGGGTTAGTAAAACCCGAACCAATAGTGATGGGTGCACCACCACCAACCGGAATCATTTTTATAAGGCTGTTTCCTTCATCGCTTACATACACGTTTCCTGCAGCATCAACTGCCACATCCGCAGGGCTATTAAAGCCCGATCCTATAATTACTGGTGCACCTCCGCCAACCGGGATTTTCTTTACTGCGTTATTGCTTCTGTCGGCCACGTATATGTTGCCGGCAGCATCAGCAGCTACGCCAGTTGGAAGGGAAAAGCCGGAACCTAAAACCGCCGGAACTGAACCATAGCCCGGAGCAAGCACCGGACCGCCAGTATTCGCAGGCGATAATGCCGCTATAGCCGTACCCGGATTATAAATTTTAGGGCTGCTATAACTAATTGAAGGTGCAGGAAATTGGTTAACAGTTATATTTAAAATTGCCGAACCATTGCCACCTGCATTAAAACCAGTAATGGTATAGTTTGTTGAAGGACTTACTACTGTTGGAGTTCCGCTTATTATTCCTGTACTACTATCAAAACTTAAACCAGCAGGTAATGCAGGATTTATGTAAAACCCGCCAACAACCTTAATTTCTTTTACAGCATTATTAAAATAGTCAGCTACAAAAATATTACCGGTAATATCAACCGCTACCCCATATGGACTACTGAAGCCCTGCCCCAGGGTGAATGCGGCACCACCGCCAACAGGTATTTCTTTTACTGCATTGGCATCCCGCTCATTCAAAAATACATTACCACTAGCATCAACTGCTACACCATATGGGCCGAGAAAGCCCGAGCCTATAGTAACAGGTGTACCCCCGCCAACAGGGATTTTCTTTATTGCTCCATTGAATGAATCGGCTACATAAATATTGCCTGCTAAATCTATAGCCACGCCATTAGGATGGTTAAACCCCGACCCCAAAGTGAGGTAAGCACCACCTCCAACAGGTACTTCTCTTATCGCACTGGCATTAAATTCTGCTACGTACAAATTGCCCACAGCATCAACAGCAATACCTGTAGGGCCATTAAAGCCCGTTGCCGCGTTCACTGTACTGCCACCTCCAACAGGTATTTTTCTTATTACACCGTTCACAAAATCGCTAACATACACATTGCCTGCCGCATCTACTGCTATACCGGCTGGGTTTATGCTCCCTGCTGTCAAATTAACCGGAGTACCACCTCCGACAGGTATCTTCTGAATCAAACCATTTGTATTGGTAACATAAATATTATCGGCTGCATCAACAGCTACTGCTGGTGGCCTATTTTGCGCAGCTGATATAACTGTTGGAGTTTTGCTGTAGCTAAAGCCAGGTACTACTCCGCCTACTACCGGATGCAATGCTGAAACAGCATGATTTATAACATAGGTTTGAGGACTGGTATAGCTAATGGTTGGCGGCGCCGGAATAACTGTTGTAATATTTACAGTGGCCGAACTATTTGTTACGCTGTTATAAGCCGTAACTGTATAGTTTGTTGCCGGAGTTCCTGTGGCTGGCGTACCCCCTATGGCTCCGGTTGCACTGTTAAAAGTTAACCCTGCAGGTAAAGCATTAATAAAGTATCCGCCAAGAGGGTTGATCTCCTTGATTGTGTGACTATTATAATCAGCTACAAGCAAATTTCCTTTACTATCTGCAACTATGCCATAAGGTTGACTGAAATTGGAATTTAGAGTAATAACACTTCCGTTACCTGCAAGTATTTCTTTTACTGTATTGCTTCCCTGATCTGTCACATATACATTGCCTGCAACATCTACTGTTATTCCATAAGGATTAACAAATCCAGAGCCTAATGAAGCCACTGCACCGCCACCTACGGGGAGCACTTTTATGGGCCCGTTAGCTGCTGTGCCAAAATATACGTTACCGGCAGCATCGAGTGCCACACTGATAGGAGCGTTGTAATTCGATCCAAGATTTGCCAAAGTACCGGTACTAACAAAATACTCTTTAACCCAACCGCTGCCATTATCAGCTATGTATATATTTCCTGCAGCATCTAATGCTATACCCATTGGGTGATTTAATGACGTAGTTAATGTTTGAGCAGGTCCTGCGCCTGAAGGGTATTTCTTGAGGGAATTATTGCCATAATCAACCACATATACATTTCCTGCCGCATCGACCGCTACACCTGTGGGAGTAACATACCCCGAGCCTATGCTAACAGGTGCTCCGCCAAGAGCCGGAAATTTCTTTACAGTGGCATTACCTACATCGGCAACGTAAGTATTCCCGGCTGCATCCATTGTAATACTGCGCGGCCCGCTTAGGCTTGATAAAAAGTTTGTTGCACTGGCACTGTAAGCCGGGGCTGCCACACCACTCGATGTTGGTATCAGAGGGGTAATAGGAACCCCTGTGGTATAAGTTTGCGGACTGCTGTAACTTATTGTAACAGGTGCGCTTGTAATGTTAACTATAGCAGAAGCACTGCCACTGCTATTATATGCTGTTATAGTATAATTTGTTGCCGGGCTTACTACTGTTGGCGTACCGCTTATTATACCAGTGGCATTGTCAAAAGCTAAACCGAGAGGTAATGGCGAGCCTAAATAATAACCACCAACCGGTGCAATTTTATAAACTTTTTCTGCATAATAATCACTGGCGTAAACATTGCCTGATGGGTCAACAACAGCGCCGGTCACTATATCAAGATTAGAAGAGATGACAATTGGAGCGCCGCCGCCTACTGGTATTTCTTTTACTGCTGAATGATTATAATCGGCAACAAATACATTACCAGAGGCATCTACACCTACTCCGTATGGATTACTGAAGCCGGAACCCAAAATAACTTGCGGGCTACCGTCTGCTGGGATCTTTGTTACATTGCTATTATTATAATCGGATACATACACATTGCCTGCCGCATCAACAGCCACACCTGATGGGCCCGAAAAACCAGTGCCTATTACAACAGGAATATTACTACCAGCAGGTATCTTCTTTACCAAACCGTGGCCATTATCAGCTACATAAACGTTGCCCACAGCATCGGCAGCAACCCCATAAGGGCCAACGAATCCCGACCCAATAGCTACTGTAGCGCCACCGCCAACCGGTATTTTCTTTATGGCATTATTATTAAAATCAGATACATATACATTACCCGCTCCGTCAACTGCTACTCCGTCGGGACCATTAAAGCCTGTACCAATGGTGGTTGTGGCCCCACCTCCAACAGGAATTTCCTTCACTGCATTATTAGTAAAATCGGCCACAAAAATATTACCCATTGCATCTACTGCAACGCCCCGTGGGGCACCAAACCCGGTACCCACACTTGTTGTAGTTGTACTATAGGCAGCAGCAGCCACTCCACTGCTTGTTGGCGCTAAAGGAGTAATAGTTACACCCGTTATATAATTTTTAGGGCTGCTGTAACTAATTGTTGGTAAAACAAGTGCATTTAACTGGTTTATTTTTGTAGTTGATGACTTTGTAATATAATTGGCCTTATATACCGGCTTGATGCCGGCATAGAGATCATTCCCCAAACAAAAAGTAATAACAAATAACGATAAGTATATTTTGTTAATAAGGGCTGCTGCTACAAATTGGGTTCGTAACGAAGGTAAAGTTGTTTTCATAACACAGTGTTTTCTATTGTTGAGTGATAAGTTGATGCACTTTTTATTCAGACTTGTTGTTTAGGCCAGCAAAACCGGGATTAGATTATCCAACGTTATAATGTAATTTGCTGACCGAGCAAAGCTGCATTTTTAATTGTGGGTGAACAATCGCATAAGTATGTGAAAATGAGTGGGGGAGGTAATGATATAAATGAGGAAACTAAGAAGTTAAGGGTTAGGTATAAGAGCCTGGAATCAATGGTTGGGATGTGAGAATCGGGTAAATATCAATTGCCTTAAACCAACTTATCATTTATCGCCCTTACAATAGCCTCTGATCTGGAATGAACTTCCAGTTTTTCATATACACATCTTATATACGAGCGTACTGTATCAACTGAAATAAAATGTTTTTGGGCTATCATTTTATAGGTTAAGCCTTTAACCAGGCCATTAAGTACTTCGGTTTCCCTTGAGCTCAGATAGATCTTTTCTTTTTTTCCGCTTTGCTGGTGCTGTATATTCTGAAATATGATCCTTGCGATGGATGGTGTAAGCGGGGAGCCGCCTTTATATAAAATTCGTATATTCTCCAAGATATTTTCGGGAATTGCGCTCTTAATTAAATAGCCGGAGGCACCTGCATAAATGGCTTCCATAATTTTATCTTCCTGCTCAACTACCGTTAGCATCAATATATTTATAAACGGATACTTTTCTTTTATTCTGCGGGTATATGATATGCCATTTTCGCCTGGAAGATCAATATCCATCAGGATAACATCAGGAACCTCATCGTTCTCAAAATTAATCCGCGCGCTGGCACATTCATAATCTCCTACGCAAATAAAATCGTCCGATAGTGCGATCAGGCTTTTAAGTGCTTGTCTTAAATTTTGATTATCTTCAACTATCAGAACCTTGATTGGCATATCGTCTAATGTAGGTTAATTACTAATATATAGTATAGCATGTTTATGTGATTTTACAAACTATACTTATAAATGTGCCTTCGTTAACTGTTGTTTTAATGCTTAGTTTACCCTTAATTTCTGTAGCCCTTTTCTCTATATTTCCAATCCCGTTACCCCGTTTCCTGTTTTCATATTCAAAGCCACAGCCGTTATCAGCAATCTGCATCATTAACAGTTTTTTCTGTTTAAGCTCAAAACGCACCTCGATACTATCTGCATTGCTGTATTTTACCGCATTATTAAAAGCTTCCTTAAATATTAAAAACAAATTCTTACGCCTCAACATATCTGTTTTTATATCATACAGGCTTTCATCCATTAAAAACACAAGGTTTATTTCTTTAGCCTCTGCTACAGGATAGCCAAATTCTTCCATACGCTGCATTAACCGGTAAAGGTTATCGTTTTCAGGCTTAATTATCCATACCATGTCATTCATCGAATGGATCATGGCGCGGGCACGTACACCAATATCGCCAACCATACTTTTAGTGGTAGCTAAATCAGTCTCCGCTTTTTTAACAGCCACTTCGCTAAATATAGAAATACTGCTTAAGGTACTCCCCAGGTCATCATGAAAATCAGAAGCAATTCTTTCTCGTATGCCTTCAATCGCTTTTATATGATTTATCTTGTAGAGGTATAATTGATATAAAAACAGTGCAATTACCAGTATAACTAATATCCTGAACCACCACGTAGCCCAAAAAGGAGGCGTTATTATAAAATTAAAATAGGCCAGGTTATTGTTCCACACACCGTTTTTATTACCGCATTGCACATAAAAAGTATAATCTCCGGGTGGAAGTTGGGCATAATTAGCATTGCGCTGGTCTTCAGTATATTGCCACCTCGGATCGGCCCCCTTAAGCTTGTAACGGAAGTTAATATGATCTGGATCCGAATATAAAAAGGCGGTGAAGTTTATATTAATGGAGTTATCAGAATGACTGAAAATCAACTTTTCAACTTTTTTTTGAGCAGAAAATGGCAGTAAAACTGGTTGATTGTTTACATATACTCTTTCAATCAGGGGATCGGACGGTACTAAATTATTATTCAGGTTTTCTGTAAAATAAGCATATCCATTTCTGAAACCAAAAACAATATCATTACCCATAATTGTAAAAGATGAACTTGGGTAGATTTGCATCATTGAGGTTTCATGCTCAGCCCTGGCCGATGTATGTGTATCCAGGTTGTAATTTAATATCCCAACTTCTGTACCTATCCAAACCTTGTTTTTTATGGTGATAATATTTTCGCAGGCTGGCCGGTATAAATTAGCTATTGTGTTTATCACCTTAAAGGTTTTTGTTTGCTTATCAAAAATGGTTATGCCACTGCCGGCAGCACAAATAATTTGATTATTCGGGGCTTTTGTAATGTCGAAGAAAAAGTAATCCGATCTTCCACCTTTGCCTGTGTAAACATTAGTTTCATTTGTTTTGGTATTATAACTGAATAGCCCGTCCCGTGAAGCCGCCCAAAGTATTCCATTATCATAAAACCCGTTTAGCAGGATATATTTAAGCCTGTTATATGATTTGTCCGACATGTTATTATGCGTAACAATATTTATTTTATGGGTAACCAGGTCATATTTAAATAGACCCCTGTTAGTTGTAACATAAAATGTATTCGCATCCGCCGTAATTATTCTGCGAATGTTACATACCAGGTCTAGTGAATCAGGTACTGGTAATTTCTTTTCAGAGATGATCCCTCTTTCCGGGTTCCATTCTATTATTTTTTTCTGCGTTGCTAAAAGCCACCTGCTTTTTGAAAGTTGCACAAAGTCGTATATCGCCTGGGTTTCAGGATTCGCATCTAATACTTTCTCAAGTTTCTTTGTCTTCCAGTCTATACATATCATCCCAAGGTTATAAGATGACATCCAAACCCGGGTGCTATCATATTTATCACGTGCAATTTTATTTATGCCCAACTCATCCGTATTGCTTTTATTTAAAAAACGCATTTTTAATTGTGGATTAAACACATCAAGCATACTGATGCCTAAGGTTGTACTTAACCATAAACGCTCCTTTTTATCGATATAAAACCTCGAAACTATATTATTGGGAAGACTGTATGGGTTATTTCCATCGTGAACATACTTAAACTCTATTTTTTTTAACGCGTTATTATATACAATAATTCCTTGTCCTTCGGTTGCTAAGAAGAGGTATTTTTTTTCTTTATCCTGTGGGAGATAAAGCAGATCGTTTATTACAAAACCTTTTATTTCATTACTTACAAGAGAAAGGTCTTTTAAATTGTTAAATGAAAATAAACCATTATTGGTACCTAACAGAATTTGATTACCGGTTTTGTTTATCGAAAAGATTTTAACAAGAGCATGGTTATAGGTTAAAGTGTTAACAGTGTAAGTGTCTTTTTTAATATTATAAGTATATACTTTTTCCCTGCTCGATACCAGCAGTGTATTTTCGTCTATTAAATAAGTACATAAAGGATCGGTGACGCTGCTAAGTGATGTATAAGATACCTTTAATGATTGCAGATTTAATTTTGCTAAACCATAATCGCCAACAAACCATAAATAATTTTTTTGGAGGCAAAAGGAATTAGCATTTAGGTTATTCCGATTGGAGTCTGGTTTAAGGTAAATAAATTTACCCCTTGTATCATCATAATAGCAAATTCCAAGTGAGCAAACCCAAATCCTGCCATTATGATCGGCTATAATGCTGGTATAGTTCCCTCTTAAGCCGCTTTTTGCCTGGTCAAAACTGTTAAAATCAATTGTTTTGTAGCCATCAAATCTTTGCACTCCATCGCTGCACGTCCATATATAGCCATGTTTATCCATTGTTAAATCTGCAATGCCACGACTAATAAAATGATTTTGGCTATTAAAGTTCTCAAATCGCCAGTCAGGATTCGGAGCGAACGACTGAGCGAACAGACCAAACTGCATAAATAACAACAATAAGCTAAATACAGGTTTGATCATAAAGTTTAAATGGTTGATTTATGGGAAAAGCCGAGGGCTTAAGTAATCACATTTTAACCCATGTTAAATTTAGCACAATTATAAGTGATTGATTATAAATACTAAATTTTTCATCGCTATAACAGGGCTGCTAATTAAAGAGGATATATTATATTAACATTTCTTGCCTATATTTTAACATATGTATCATTCGAATCTCTCTTCTATCAATAGATTTACTGCCATTGTTGATCTTCTTAATATTATCGCTTATAAAATATTATGATTAAAAAAGGGACTAAAGAAATCAGGTATAAAATTTGGTTATTGTGTGTTGTATTATTTGTTATTGCGGGTATTTATCCTGCTAAAGCAAAAATAAAATCATATAAAAAAGATAATTATGGAGTAACTTTTATATTGGATAAAGGGCTGATGAATATAAAGGTTTGCCGCGATGATATCATCGAAGTGAAATATACCATTTTAAATAGTTTTCAAAATAAACCATCGCTTGTTGTCAATAATAAATGGAAAACCTCCGTTTTTCAATTAATTGAAAATAAAACGCAGCTTATAATTACGACATCAAAATTAAAAGTGCTGGTAAATAAAGCCACCAATGCCATAACCTATACAGATTTGAAAGGCAAAGAGATCACCTCTGAAGATAAGGACAATAACAAAACTATCACCCCAGCTATTATTGCCGGTATCAATACCTATAATGTAAGTACCCGGTTTAATTCCCCGGCTAACGAAGCGCTTTATGGCTTAGGTTGCCATCCTACAGACTCGCTATCTATTAACTACAAAGGCCGTAACCAGGATATGGCTATTAAATATATGACCGGCGCTATCCCCGTGTTATTATCAACCAAGGGCTATGGGTTATTATGGGACAATTATTCTGCTTCTAACTTTTATGGTGCTGAAGCTAATAATACCAAATTCAAATATGTATCTGAAAGCGGCAAGCAGGTTGACTATTATTTTTTCTACGGCCCGGGTTTCGACCAGATCATCAACCTATACCGTATAGCTACCGGTAAAGCACCTATGTACGCTAAATGGGCGTTCGGTTTGTTTCAATCACAAGACAGGTACATGACCCAGGATGAAGTATTTTCCGTAAAAGATAACTACCGTAAAAATCACATCCCAGTAGATGTTATTGTTCAGGATTGGTATTACTGGGATCCATTTCCTATAGGTGTACATGTGATGAACCCTGCCCGTTATCCTGACCCTAAAAAGATGGTTGACGAATTGCACAAGGCTAACATACATGGCATGATTTCCATCTGGCCGGTATTTGGCAAAGGCACAAAGAATTTTGATGCGCTTAAAAAAATTGGCGGGCTTACTTCAATTACCTGGGATAACGTGGTAACCCATACTTTCGACACTTATTATGATGCTCATAACCCTAAAGCCCGCGAGTTGTATTGGGATCAGGCACGCGATAGTCTGATAAAACGCTTTGGCTGGGATGCCTGGTGGGTTGATCAATGCGAACCAGACAATGGTACCCTGCTTGATGAACGCCGTAAAGCTGATTTCTCAGTAGGGAAGGGCATCGATTATTTTAATACCTATTCATTGGAACATTCCAAAGGTATTTACCAGGGCTGGCGCAGGGATATCCCGGGTAAGCGCGCTTTCTTCCTGATAAGGCAATCTTTTGCAGGCGAACAGCGTAATGCAGCAACCCTTTGGTCATCTGATATTTTTTGCAGTTTTGGCGCTTTAAAAAGCCAGGTACCGCAGGGTATTAATGCCTGTGCCTCAGGCATTCCATATTGGACGTCGGATATCGGTGGCTATCAGTATTATTGGAAAGCACCTGATTGGTCAAAACCAGAATTCAGGGAATTATTTACCCGCTGGTTTCAATTTGGTGCTTTTTGCCCGGTGTTTCGCATTCATGGAAAGGGAGAGCGTGCACTATTTTCAAATAATTGGGATGTTGCTACTAAAGCTACTTTGTTGAAATACGATAAACTACGTTATCGGCTGCTGCCATATATTTATTCGTTGGCAGGGAAAACAACACAGGAGAACTATACAATGATGCGTTCGCTTGCTTTCGATTTCGGAGATGATGCGAATATTTATAATATTCCTGATCAGTACATGTTTGGTCCGGCATTTTTGGTAAACCCTGTAACAGGGCAAGGCAAAACAAGCCGCAAGGTATATCTGCCCAAATCAGCCAACTGGTACGATTTCTGGACAGGCCAGCAAATAAAAGGCGGCCAAACTATTGATGCGACAGCTCCAATAAGTACCATGCCTTTATATATTAGGGCTGGTTCAATTATTCCGATGGGCCCCGATATAGAATACGCAACCCAGAAGACAAATAAGATAATTGAACTGAGAATTTATCCTGGTGCAAACGGCCAGTTTAAATTTTACGAAGACGAGAACGATAATTACAATTACGAAAAAGGCCAGTACACAACTTTTACTTTAACCTGGAACGATAAACAGCATATACTTACTGTATCAGATACTAAGGGCCATTTCCCGGGAATGTTAAAACAGCGAACATTTAATGTGATAATAGTAAATGGCAGCCATGGTTCAAGTGGAGATATTGTAAACAAAGCGGATAAAACTTTTAATTATACCGGCAAAACCTTATCAGTTAAAATATAATACTATAATAACATTTAATTCTCTTCTGATGAGGAAAAACCATCAGAGGAGATTTTTTTTGCTTCAAAGATTACTGTTATTTTTACATTTATTAATACCTTAGTACAACGGTATTATTCCTCAAAATACTTCAGACCAATTATCAACTATGCGCTTAAAAATTATTATAGCAATAATTTTGTTTTTATTCATGCAATCATATTTGCATGCACAAAAAAACGCGTACCAGTTTTCTCATCTGGATATAACAAATGGCCTTTCCAATAACCAGGTAACCACAATTTATAAAGATGCTAACGGATTTATGTGGTTTGGTACAGCTGCCGGATTAAACAGATATGATGGTTATAAATTCAAGTTATTTAAGCACGATGCAGGCGATGTAAATTCATTAACCGATAATAATATTACCAATATTTGTGAAGGTCCTGAAAAAACAATGTGGGTGTTTACACATAGTGGTGTAAGCATTTATAACCCAAACACCGAAAAGTTTTCAAATGACATTGTTTATACACTGTCGAATCATAAAATTATAACAAATCAGCTAACTGCCATAAAAAAAGATAAGGATGGCAATTTTTGGTTTTTGACTAGTACCAAAGGGGTCTCTTGTTATCATTCTGTAAATAAGAAAATTGATGTTTACAATACTTCCACAGACTCGAAAATAATACTGCACTCAAATTATATAACCGATGTTGTTGAGGGGAGGGATAACTTCACCTGGTTTATTTACAATGATGGGATTATTGATAAGTTAAATATCCGTTCCAATAGTATTTTAACCCGGATTTATGATTTGCAAATACCAACAGATAGTAAGCCTGCACGTTATTCAATAACAATACCCAATGATAATAATTTGTGGATATACGCATCGGGAAGTTACCTGGGTATTTACTGTTACAATACTCAAACCAATAATTTAACCCATTTTGATAAAGATACACCCGGTTTTGACCTTAATACAAATGTAGTTAACAACATTGTACAGGGTAATGATGAAAATATATGGGTTGGCACCGATCATGGTGGCATTAACCTGGTTAATTTACTAACCCATAAAGTAAGTTATATTCTGCATAGCGATGATGACGATCGGTCGTTGCGCGAAAATAGTGTTGTATTATATAAGGACTATTCGGGAATTATATGGGCAGGTACTTATAAACAGGGCGTTAGCTATTTTCACAAAGACATTATCCAGTTCCCTGTAGTAAAGCATTATATTTCAAATAATGCAAGCTTGCCTTATGAAGATGTTGATTGTTTTATAGAGGATTCGAAAGGGAATTTATGGATAGGTACTAATGGTGGAGGCCTGATCTGTTTTAATAAAACGACGAAAAAATATACCCAATTTAAACATAACCCTGCAGACCAGGGAAGCTTATCGAACGATGTAGTTATTAGTTTATGTATCGATCATGAAAATAAGTTATGGATAGGAAGCTACTTTGGCGGATTAGATAGGTTAGAAGGAGGCAAATTTATTCATTACAGGCACAATGATGATATAACCGGGAGTATTTCTGACGATCGCGTTTACAGCATTATAGAAGATTCTTCATTAAAACTATGGGTAGGCACATTTGCCGGTGGTTTGAATATTTATGACCGTAAAACCGATAGTTTTATACATCCGCATTATCCCATGAGCTCTGATTATACAGCTGTTCTATATGAGGATAAGCAAAAAAATATTTGGATTGGGAGAGATATTGGGATTGATATTATTACGGTAAAGGGCAACGTAAACCATTATTTTAATCAACCTAAAAATCCAAATAGTTTAATAGGTAAAGATGTAAATAGCATTATTCAGGACAGTAAAGGGTTGTTTTGGATCGGTACTAAGGATGGGCTAAGTATATTGGATATCCAAACTCAAAAATTTATAAATATTGATGAAGATAAGGGCTTACCAAACAATAATGTCTTAAATGTACTTGAAGATACAAACGGCCTTATTTGGATAAGTACTGCAAATGGACTAGCGAATATTAAATTAACAAAGACGGGCGATACGTATAAATATCAGGTTCAGAAATATGACGAGTTTGATGGTTTGCAAGGGAAAGAGTACAATGCAAAGGCAGCCTTTAAAACAAAAGATGGGGAAATGATATTTGGCGGGGCCCATGGTTTTAATTTATTTAATCCATCAAATATCCACACCCTTAAAGTAAAACCCGAATTGGTGTTCACCGATTTTCAGTTATTCAACAAAAGCGTTAAGGCCGGCGATACCATAAACGGGAAAGTGTTGCTGACAAAATCAATTACAGAAACACAATCATTAGTGTTGAACCACAGCGAAAATGTTTTTAGTATTGAATTTGTTGCCTGCGATTATTTTAATCCCAATAAAATTAAATACCAGTATAAGCTTGAGGATTTTAACAAAAACTGGTTAACGGCGCAAAAAGACTCGCGTAAGGCAACTTATACCAACCTTGATGCTGGTGATTATGTATTTAAGGTAAGGGCAATTAATACCAACGATCCCGGTAACATAAGTGAAGCGATCTTAAATATTAAAATATTACCACCTTTCTGGAAATCGCCTCTTGCCTATATTTCATACTTTATTATTATTATCGGCATACTTTTTTATATCAGGCATAGAGGGATACTTAAAATAAAAAAGGAATTTGAGCTAAAGCAGAACAAAATAGAGGCAGAACGAAAGGTTGCAAAAGAAAGAGAGGAAGCACGCCGCATGCACGAGCTCGATCTGATGAAGATCAAGTTCTTTACCAATGTAAGCCATGAGTTCCGGACACCGTTATCACTAATTATATCGCCAATTGATAACCTGATTACAAATAATGTAAAGCCTGAACAACAACAGCAGCAACTGGCAATGATAAAAAGAAATGCAAGGCGTTTATTAAACCTTGTTAACCAATTGCTCGATTTTAGAAAAATGGAGTTTAAGGAACTAAAGCTTAATTTGACTAAGGGCGATATTATTCAATTCATAAAAGATGTATGCTCGTCATTTACAGATATGGCCGATCAAAACCATATCGGGTATTTATTTGATAGTGAAATTAACTCGTTAACTACTAAATTCGACCATGATAAAATTGAGCGTGTGCTATTCAATTTGCTCTCCAATTCATTCAAGTTCACCTCTTCGGGTGGTCATATCAGTGTTTTCCTAGGCTTATCCAATGCAGATACCAAGGACGACAAACAAACACTCGAGATAAAAATTATGGATACAGGGATAGGTATCTCTAAAGAAAAGCAGGAAAAGATATTTGAGCGTTTCTTCCAGGATAACCTGCCCGAAGGTTTATTAAACCAGGGGAGCGGGATAGGTTTATCTATAAGCCGTGAGTTTATAAAAATGCATGGCGGTGATATTCATGTAGAAAGCGAGCCCGGCAATGGAAGTTGCTTTATTATTCGTTTACCTGTTGGTATTGAACATGACAAAGCCGTTTCAGCGCCACATTTAGATAAGCATATAAATGGCGTTTCAAAGCCTAAGGGACATATACTGGAGGATAAAAAACCTATCGTGTTACTGATTGAAGATAATGACGATATGCGGTTCTATCTGAAGGACAATTTGAAACACACATTCAATATTATAGAGGCGGTAAATGGAAAGGATGGCTGGCAAAAAACACTCGCCTTGCATCCCGATTTAATTGTAAGCGATGTAAGTATGCCTGAAATGAACGGGCTTGATTTATGTAAAAAAATAAGGCAGGATAACCGCACAGCACATATACCTATAATTTTATTAACAGCTCTAACCGAAGCTGAAGATGAATTGGCCGGTACAGCAAATGGCGCAAATGATTATATAACCAAGCCGTTTAATTTCGAGATCCTGCTGTCAAAAATTAATGGCTTACTGCAAATGCAGCAAACATTGAAGAAGACCTACCAAAAGCAGGTTGATATTCGGGCGCAGGATTTAGTTATCATATCGGAAGACGAAAAATTCCTGAAAAATACATTGGCTTGTATCGAGAATAATATAACAAACCCTAATTTCTCAGTTGAAGAACTGAGCAGACAAATGGCATTGAGCCGGGTATCACTTTATAAACGGTTATTGACACTTACTGGCAAGACACCTGTTGACTGTATCAGAACTATCCGTTTAAAAAGAGCTGTTCAGCTATTGGAAAAAAGCAAACTCAGCATTGCCAATGTTGCCTATGAGGCAGGTTTCAATAATCCAACTTACTTTTCGAAGGTGTTTAAGGAAGAGTACGGCACACTACCTTCTGAGTACTTAAATGAACTTCGTAAAAAGGAAAAAGACTCTCCTCAAACAGCCAGTTTGTTTTAATAAGTAAAGCTGAAAAATATCATATAATACCGCAAATTATCCCCTAACCCCGATTAATCAGCATAACAGTGTAAACTAATGTACGATTAACATTTGTTATATAAACGTTAACATTTGTGTTACAGCCCGCCCTCGTTCTCCTATAAATTTACTTCGATAAATAGTGTTCTTCTTTAAACCGACTATAGGAGAAAATCATTATTTACTCGAAACCAATTTTCAACCCTTAATAAAAAATTCATGATTAGAAAACTACAAATTAAAAATTTTGTGGCCGTACTTGGGATAAGCTTATCACTACTGTTGTTAAGCATATCTGGTTATGCACAAAACAAGGTGGTAAAAGGTAAAGTTACCGATACCGAAAAAGGATTGCCTTTGCCCGGTGTAACGGTTAAATCTCAGGGAGCAAACGGGGCTGCAATTACCGATATTGACGGAAATTATTCGATCAATGCACAGAGCGGTAAGCTTGTTTTTAGTTATATCGGCTACGTAACTCAGGAAGTTGAAATCGGCTCCAACACAACTATAGATGTTAAGCTGACCTTAGACAGCAAAGCGCTTAACGAGGTGGTTGTTATTGGTTATGGTACGGCAAAACGTGCCGACCTTACCGGCTCCATTAGCTCTGTGAGCGCTGCAACTATTGCAAAAGTACCCGTTACAACATTAGAACAAGCAATACAAGGCCGGGCTGCTGGTGTGCAGGTAACAAATAACGACGGCGCTCCGGGAGGCAACGTTACCGTATTGATACGCGGTACAGGAAGTTTAGCAAGCAATGGCAACACACCGCTATATGTTGTTGATGGCTACCCTGTAAACACAGGAATTAACAACATTAACCCGAATGATATAGCTTCGATAGACATTTTAAAAGATGCATCGGCTACCGCTATTTACGGTGTAAGGGCCGCAAATGGTGTAGTTATTGTTACAACCAAAAAGGGTAAAAAAGATGGCAGTGTTCAGGTTGATGTTAATGCCTATAGCGCCTTTCAAAGCAGACCAAAAGAATACAATCTGTTAAATGCACAGCAGTTTGCAACACTTGCTCTGCAGGTAGCTGCCACCGATCCTGCCAAGCAGTTTACAACATTGTCTAATTGGTCTAATCCGCAATCGCTTACCAATGCCGATTGGCAAAACGCTCTTTATCGCAGCGGCTTAACACAAAGCTACAACGTGTCGATACGTGGCGGTAATGAAAAAACACAGTCTGCCATTTCAATTGGTTATTATGATCAAAAAGGTATCATACTGGGTTCGTACTTTAAAAGGCTTACAGCAGGTTTTAATATTGATTACCAGGCTACAAAATGGCTTAAATCAGCAACAAGCGCTAAATACTCTTATCAGGATGCAAATAATCCTTATGGTTCAGGCTCTTTAGGTAATCTGGTTCAATTGCCACCAACCCTTGATGGCGGTAACAACCAAACCAGCCAGATAAGTGACGGTAAGGGTAATTATGGTTTTTTTAACCCGCTTTATACCTATGTGGCCAAATACAGCAACCCTGTTTATAGTATAAACACTAATCAGTATAAAAATATAACCAATTATTTTTTAGTTAACTCTTCGTTAGAGGCCACTGTTTATGATGGGCTAAAGCTTAAAACAAATGCCGGTGTTAACTACAATGGTTATTCAGGTTCTTATTTCCAGCCTTCAGATGGTCGTTTAATTGCACAATATGGTGCGGCTGCCGGTGCAACTGGTAACGCATTATATAGCCAGCACATCAATAGTACTTTTGATTGGCTTTGGGAAAATACTTTATCATACGATAAAACTTTTGGCCTGCATACTATCAATTTTGTTGCTGGTGTTTCTGAACAGGAAACTACCAACAATATGATGGGTGGTAGTGTCATTCCTCCAAATAATACTATAAAAGACCTCAACCAGGGAACAAACTTATTGCTCGACAAATATGGTAACGGGCAAATTATCCGCTCATTTGCATCTCAGTTCGCCAGGTTAGGTTATAACTATGCAGGCAAATATTTTATAACAGGTACTATAAGAAGAGACGGATCGTCTCAATTTGCACCTGGCCACCAATATGGTAATTTTCCATCAGGCGCTATATCATGGAAAGCCAAAGAGGAATCTTTCCTGAAAAGTGTCGACTGGCTGTCTGACCTGAAATTCAGAGGAAGCTGGGGTAGGGTAGGTAACCAACACGGTATTGGCGACTTTACTTATCAGGCATTATATTCAGCTGGTTCGGCGGCAGCTACCTCAGGTAACCTTGGCTATCCATTTGGTAAAACAGGTAGCGGTAACGGAACTTATCAGGGTGGTATAGCAGCGGCACAACCTGAAAATGATAATTTAAGATGGGAAACAGATGAAGAAACCGATTTCGGTACGGACGTATCATTTTTAAATGGCGACCTTACTTTTACAGTCGATTATTTTGATAGGAAGTCGAAAGATTTTCTCCTTAATATCGCTTCTTCTATTCAGGGAGGTTATGCTACCAGAAATTTAAACATTGGTAGTATGGATAATAAAGGCTGGGAGTTTTCTACAAATTACAGCCATAGGGTTAACAGCGATTTACATTTCGACTTAGGTTTAACATTATCATTTATTAAAAACAAACTCACCAGCTTAACATCAGGTACAAACTTTATACAAAACTTTGGTGGCCTTACTTTAACTGCAACAACATCTGGCGACTGGGACTCTTTCACAAGAACTTATATAGGCCAGCCAGTAGGAGAGTTTTATGGATATAAATCAATAGGGATCTTCCAGAAGGATGGCGACCCTGGTATCCATGTTTCTGATTTGAACAATGCTGCAATTGCCAAGGGCTATGGGTTTTATTATAAAGCTACAACAACAGCAGGCGACCGTATTTTTGAAGATACCAATCATGATGGTCACATAACTGCTGATGATCAGGTAAGTCTGGGCAGCCCTCAGCCTAAATTTTTTGGTGGCTTTACTTTAGGTGCAACCTATAAGGCATTCGATTTTAACGCATATTTTTATGGAGTATACGGCAATAAAATATTGAATTATGCAGAGAGTAACCTTGAAAGTTTCGCAGCAAGGGGCTCTGTGAGTGTAGAGAATGTTAGCCAGCAATATTATAAAAATGCCTGGACGCCTACCAACCCATCAAATCGTTATGCAGCGGTACATTATAATGATACCAACTATGGAGATCTGGTACCATCGAGCGTTTGGATCGAAAACGGTAGTTTCCTGAAACTGAAAACGTTTACTGTTGGTTACACCCTGCCTTCAGCCTTTGTTAAAAGGCTTACATTATCCAAAATAAGGGTATATGCATCTACACAAAACCTGTTCACAATTACAAAATATACAGGCCTTGATCCGGAAATTGGGGTACAAGGTGGCAATGCAACCCAAAATGGTGTTGATAACGGTACTTATCCAGGATCGCGGTACTTCACCATGGGCTTAAATGTGACATTTTAACAAGGTAAATTATATAGTAGATATATATTAAAGATATGAAAATGAAAAAGAGAACCATTATTACACTTATAGCCTTGTGTGCAGCAATAATAGTACCGCTAAGCTGTAAGAAGAACTTTTTAACCCAAACCAATACTTTTCAGTCAACTGCAGGTGCAACGTTTCAAAAATCACAAGATGTTGTAGCCCTGGTAAACAGTATTTATGATGGCTACCAGAATAGTGACCTATTGAAAAAATCAATTTGGTACTATGCAAATTTTACGTCACATGACTGGTATAATGATGGGGGTGATATTGCATGGAACAATTACACAATCAGCCCTACCTTTGCTGCACTTTATGTTTTTTGGAGTAACGCTTATATCGACATCATCAGGGCTAACTCTGCTTTGGAAATTATAGCCACTGCCAAGGCTAATGGCGTAGTTACCCCCGCTTTAGGCGATCGTTTATTAGGTGAAGCTTATTTTTTAAGGGGGATGAGTTATTATTATCTTGCAGGTAGTTTCGGCGGTGTCCCTTTAGAATTAGTAGCATCGTCAACTGGTTTAACACCGAGAAGTACGCAAGATCAGGTGTTTAGCCAGGTTGTATCTGATATGAAACAGGCAGAAAACCTGTTACAATCGAAAACAACATTGCCTCCGGCAGAATTAGGCAGGGCCACTAAAGGTGCAGCTTATGGCTATGAAGGCGCAGCACAAATGTGGTTGAAAAATTATACTGCTGCTTTGGCTGCTTTTAACAATCCGGAACTAACCAACAATTATCATTTACTGCCAAACTTTATTGATGTTCATGAATTTGACCATCAGAATAACGATGAGTCGCTTTTTGAGATTCAATTTGATATCCAGGGCTCACAAAGCTGGGATGGCGGCTGGCAAAATGGTGGCGAAGTAGCATGGATAGATGATTTTAGCTGGCCCCATGAAATAAGTGGCTTCGGTTATGATTATGGAAACCCCGGTCTTGAATATTCTTACCAAACTGGTGATACCCGTAAGCTGGCTACAATCATTGGCCCCGGCGATCCCAACATCAGCCCCGGTATTATTGCCAAATGGGGTGGTATAAAAGGTTATGCCGTGGTACAGGCAGGCTTTGCAAGCGGTCACAAAGAAAATAGCTCACAGGCATACCCTTCCTTTGCCGGAGACGATGGCAAGATCATAAACACCTGCGGTGCATTAAGGCAACCATGGTATGGTGATGACCTTACCCGTTCGGGATATTACTGTTCAAAAAAATGGCGCGATCCAAACCTGACCGGCGCTAACGGCAACTCGGCAATTTTTGGGTCTCAGAATCAGGTATTGTTACGTTATGCTGAAATTTTGTTAAGCAGAGCCGAATGTAAGATCCACACAGGTGATATTCCAGGAGCTTTGGCTGATATTAAATTAGTTAGGGACAGGGCATTTGGTGGCACAGCTCCTGCTGTAATGCAAGACGGACTTACTTATGATGGTAAGCCAACAACTCCGATAACAGACCCAATGCAAATGGTGTTGAGCGAGTACAGGCACGAACTTACAGGTGAGTATTCGTTATTTTATAACCTGCGCAGGGCTGGTCCTGGAGTAGCTGCAGCTTTTATTCATGCTAATTATGGCACAGATAATACTTTAACTCCTAAGCCTTATCCTTATGGCCCTACTGCTGATGGGAACCTGCATGGCGTTTGGTTTACATCTTTACCAACCGGGCATGATATATTGCCTATCCCTCAACAAGCTATCGGGCTTAATCCTAACTTAAAACAAAATCCTGGTTACTAAATCAATATGAATGGAATTTATTTAGTAAAAATGAGCGTTGATTAATAATTGGTTATCTTGGTTAGGCTTTCCCCATTGGGGAAAGCCTTTTTTGCATTTAAGCTGGTAACCCTGTATGAAAAAAGTAATAATTGTAATAAGTATTTGCACAGCCATGCTGATCGTTGCTTATTTACAATTTAAAAATAATACTGCCCATGAAGATCCTCGTGGTAATTTATATGTGGGATCAAAAGCATGCGCTAAATGCCATAACAAGCTTTATAATTCATACCTGCACACTGCCCACTATATAGCATCAATCCCGGCGGATGAAAATACTGTACATGGTAGTTTTGCCAAAGGATTCAATGTGTTTAGTATAAATGGATCTCAAAAAGTAGTAATGGAAAGATCTCGCAAAGGTCTGTTTCAAACATATTACCTGGATGGGAAAATTAAAGACAGGCACCGGTTCGATATCGTTTTTGGAGGTATTAAAGGCGAAAGCTATCTGTATTGGAAGGGAAATGAGCTTTATCAGTTGCCCCTGTCTTACTTTAGCAGGCAGCATCAATGGTCAACAAGTCCCGGTTATGGTTTTAGCTTTGTAGATTACCGGTCAATAGGTATACGGTGTTTAGAATGCCATACCTCCTACATTAATGAATTGCCTAAAGAAAAAGAGGAATTAACCGGGAATGAGCAATTTGATAAAAGCACACTGGTATACGGTATTGATTGTGAACGCTGTCATGGCCCTGGTGCACAACATGTGGATTTTCATACCAGCAATCCGGGGGTTAAAAGAGCAAGGTACATAACCAGTTTTGCTTCATTAAGCCGGGGGCAAAAAATGGATATGTGTGCTGTGTGCCATTCGGGCATCCATACTGCTTTGGTACGATCGACGTTTGGATTTATGCCTGGCGATACCTTTGCTAAATTCAAGCTGCCCGAATTTCAGCAAAGTATTGATACAGGTCATTTGGATGTGCATGGCAAACAATTGCAATTATTGCAAAGCAGCAAATGCTATATCAAGAGTAATATGGATTGCTCAACCTGTCATGATACTCATCAGAATACTCGTGGAAACGATATTTTATATACCACAAAATGCCTTAATTGCCATAATGCACCAAATCACACCTATTGCAAAATGACAGATAAACTGAGTGTAGAGGCACTCAAAACAAACTGCATAAGCTGCCATATGCCCGAGTTAACAACTAAAATAATTTCGGTGAAAGTTTCTGATAAAACGCCTGCGGTACGTTTCTTTGTTCATACACATCACATCGCAATTTATCCTCAGGAGGTTAAAAAGATACTGGCTTACATTAATAAGTAATTTAGTGTTTGGCCCTTAGCAAAAATCACACTGGTTTGTATACCTTCGGTTGAAAAATGCTCAGTAAATAATGTCAGAACTTCAACAGATAAAACAAGCTATTTATAAAATACAACCGTTAGAGGAAGGCGAATGGAAAGATTTTTCTGAAAAACTTACTCTAAAAAAATTTGAGAAAGGCGATTTTTTAATCAGAGAAGGAGAAGTTGAAAACTATGTTTTTTTTCTGAACAAAGGGGCAACACGTAATTACTTTCTTGAGGATGGAAAAGATTTTACAGTTGATTTTTACTTTGAGGGCGATTTTGTAACAGCTTATTATTCCCTGATTACAAGAGAACCAAGTTCCGTTTTTATTGAATTGCTGGAAGATTCTGAAGTTATTTCTATTCCGTTTAAGTTTCTGAATGAGTTTTATTCTAAATATCACCATGGTGAAAGAATAGGTAGGTTAATAGCCGAAGCCCAATATGTTAACAGGTTGCGCAAAGAAATGGATCTGTTATCGAGCACCGCAGAAGAAAGATATGCCCAG
This sequence comes from Bacteroidota bacterium, assembly GCA_013286325.1. GTDB lineage: Bacteria > Bacteroidota > Bacteroidia > Sphingobacteriales > Sphingobacteriaceae > Mucilaginibacter. The sequence continues at coordinate 26,312 of JABDFZ010000013.1, forward strand.
TTAATGCAACGGAACCCTGCACTGATCCGGAACATCTCTGTGAAGCATTTATCATCATTTTTAGGCATCCAGCCCGAAAGCCTGAGCAGGATAAGGAAATTGTATGCACGAAGCTAACATACATCATTTTATAGTAGGTAATCATTGTTCAATTTTGCTATATATTAAAAGCAAATAACAATGAAACCGCTTATTTTATTAATAGCTGCTTTTGCAGTTTCAACCACTATTTCAAGACTCACAACTGGACTAGGGAACCTGCCGTTTAGTGGAAACCTGGCTATGTGCCTAATGTTATTACTTACTGCATTCGGGCATTTCAAATTTACCAGGGGGATGACAATGATGATACCACCGTTCATTCCATTCAAAACCGCATTAGTTTATGTTACAGGTGTTGCAGAAGTTGTACTTGGCATTGCATTGCTTTCCACATCCTTAAGGCATTATGCCGGCTATGTATTGATCGCATTTTTTATTCTAATAACTCCTGCGAATATTTATGCGGCTGTAAAACGGCTTGATCTGGAAAAAGGTTCCTACACAGGTCCCGGAATTAATTATTTATGGTTCAGAATGCCTTTGCAGTTATTTTTCATTGCCTGGATTTCCTATTTCTCAATTTTACTATAAAGTTATCAGGCATCAGCGAATAAATCAATGGCATGTTTGGATTTGGAAAAACTTCAGACGAAAAATTGATCTGCGATCCTTTTAATTTACTATAAAACAGGTAGGTTTTATAGGGGACTTAAATTTAAGATTGGGATAGTGTATTTTGAATTTAATATATTATCATTGTTATATTGTTATTAACTTTAAGCTCACTGACCCAACCCCTGTTTTATTTCTGAACGCATTGAAAGATAAAAAAGCTGATATTTTAAATTTGTGGAAACGCATCAGCCTACATGATGACGATAAAGCATTTGAGTCGCTTTTCTATCTGTTAAGCACACCGCTTATTAAATTTTGTATGATGTATATCCATCAAAATGAAGCGGCAGAAGAAATAGTTTCGGATGTGTTTGTTAAATGCTGGTTGAACAGGAAAGGTCTTGCAGACGTGCAAAGTATTGATACCTACTTATTTGTAGCAGTTAAAAATCAATCGTTAAACTACATTAAAAAATATTCGCATATCCATCTTGTTCAAATTGAAGACACTAACGAGTTAAAGTTTGTGAATACTTTTAACCCGCAGGAAGAGTTTGAAAAGAAAGAACTGATGTTTAAAATGGAGCAATCCATTGAAGCCCTCCCGCAGCAATGCCGAATTATCTTCAGGCTGATAAAGGAAGACGGACTTAAATACAAAGAAGTGGCCGAAATTCTTGATATCTCCCCACGCACAGTACAAACACAGCTTTTCAGGGCTGTTAAAAAACTGAGTGTCTCGCTTTCAGATTATCTTACCCCTGCCCGCAACTTAAAAAGTAAGGAAGCGCTTTTAAATATTGTTCTTCTTTTAAGTTTATGCGAATCTCAACTTTTAGTGGCACACTTTTTCCACTTTTTGTAGCGCATGATCTTGTGTGTTTTCGGCTTGTGTCTATGATATTGTGATAATAGTTAATTTTAGGTGTACTGAAATTTGACAAAGCCAAAAAACTTAGAATTGGTATATACAGCAGTGACAACTATTTCCTGCATCGCACTTGCAATCCTTTTTAGCTGCATAGTTTTATCTCTTTGACGGAATTAAACTTAGTGCGAAATTTAATTCTGTATCGATGCCTTTTAAAATGTCATCAATTTTAGGAGTTACATGATAACCTGGTTCAACGCCCCTGCCTTTTGTAAAAGCAACGGCATTTGTTGTTTTGATCAATGGTATTGCGATTCTTATTTTAGAATTGGGTAAAACTAACCTGGCTGATTGATGTGAAGTATTCCCCTCCATCGTTCCACCACCTTCTTCTCCAATAAATATACCCCTTCCGTTGCCTTTCAGAAAACTGGCGACTACTGTTGCCATAGAACCTGATGCACCATTGATCAGCACATATAATTTCCCTTTGTAATGATTTATATCCGGTTGCTGTTCATCAAGCAGCGGCATATAGGCTTTTTTAAATCTATACATCCCAGTATTAGTTTTATAGACCAGCGAATCTGCAAAAAATAAGTCTTTGTCGTTTTCCAGGTAATCAGCGACAGGTGCATATCCTGCAAATTTTACTTCGGTAGATTCAAAATGCTTATACGGCTTTGTCAACAGATAAGTCAGTAGTTTTTCACCTGTTCCATCACCGCCTTCATTATTTCTTAAATCCAGAATTAAATTCTCCGTATGCTTTACATTTAATTCTTTAAAAACACTATCGTATAAAGTATAAAAGTCTTGTTTAAAGCGTGCTCTGTGCCATTTCAGAAAAGACGAGATACGCAAATAAGCAACGTTTTTTTTAAGGTATTTAAATGCTAATGGCGCCTCCAATTTATTTCTGCTATAGAAAAACTTTTTATACGATTTATAATCAAGACCAGCAACCGTTGTTGTTTTCTTTTTTGACTGATCGGCAACGTCTATAAATTCTATGCGATAAGAATCTGTATCTGCTATAAAAATTGGATAATTCAGATCAAAAAGGTTTTCTTCTTCAGTCATGCTATAATCTTCCAGGTGACGAATATTAAAGGTTTGAATGTACCCGTCAGAGGGAATGGTGGGCAATAAGATATTTAGAATTTCTTCAACAGATCTTCCGTTAATAGAAAGAATTTCCGATCCAACGGGGATAGCGTTATTGGATTGTGCAGTTGTGAGCACATAAAATCTTCTGTCGATAATTTTTAAAGAAAAGGGGAAATAATGATGCTTGTTTTCTAATGACCGGTAATAGTCTTTCGATGGCGTTGGGATCAGGTGCTCATCGTTAATTTTTGCACAGGTAGTAGCGATGAGTTTGTAAAATTCTATTCCTGACTCAGGCTGATTTAATGATTTGAAATTGTCGTCCAAATATTTGCTCATGATTAAACTGTCAGTAAACCTGTAAAGACTTGGATAAGTAGTTTCTAACGCTTTTCTGAATATGGAATAATCCTCCTGTAGTTGTTTGGGGCTGTAGTTTAATGGTTCGTTTTGACAGTTGCCACAAAAAGCTTTTGCTATCAGCAAAAGCGTTAGCACTGTTTTTTTTATTAAATTCAGCATATGGTAATCATTATTTCCTTTTATGGATATGTTATGGTACTGAAAGCCCGGTTACAGAAATTTTGAAAATTTTCGACTTTTGTTGAATAGACAGCAATTTTTAAAAATCGTGACAAAGAAAGTTCACAGTTTAAAAGGACAACTTAAGATCATCAGAACTGCCCCTAAAAACCCTTTGGGTGCCATTAAAAGCGGAAATAATGTGCCGCTAAAAAGGAATCTTACAGTTTGTTAAAATTATTTTTTTAGGTTGTAAGCACTTTTGCAAAAAATATTGTCCTTGCTATAATCAGGGATAATTTGTTTTATGCTCAACGATAGATTTATTAAGCTGCTTACAAAAGAATTAAGCGATGAACTCACTTACGATGAGCAGCAGGAATTAAAACTGCTTTTGCAGGGTAATAATGAATATCGGGATCAACGGGAAATACTGAAAGATTACTGGAAAAGAAGTAACGGTGAATATGGAGCTAATGCTACCATGTTTAAAAAGGTGATGGAAAGGATTGGGGCTGAAGAAAATAAAAATATACCTGTTGCTATTATTGAGAGAGAAGAACAGGCGCCGGGTAATAGATTCCGATATGCAGCCTGGTACAGTGCTGCTGCTGTTATCCTGGTCATCATTAGCATCTTTACCTATCATTACATAGTTACCCCAAAGCTAAATGATGACCTTGCAACGGCTAAATGGCTGCAAAAGACTACCAAGCCAACAATAAAGTCGATAATAACACTGTCCGACGGAACTATCGTTACCTTAAATTCGGCAACAACTCTAAAATACCCGGATAGTTTTAGCGGCAAAACGCGTGAGGTTTATCTTGATGGTGAAGCATACTTTGACGTGCATAAAGACCATGAGCATCCGTTCATTATCCATACAAACAAAATGAATGTAAGGGTATTGGGTACCGCGTTCAATGTAAAATCATATCAAACTGAGCCTTTGAGCGAAACTACACTGATAAGAGGCTCGATAGAAGTTACCTTGAATGACCGTCCGTCAGATCGCATCATCCTTAAACCCAAAGAGAAACTTATAGTTCAGAATAATACGTTTATAAGAAAGAAAACCAATATAGCTGCCGATTCATCCTCCCCGGAAAATATCGGCAAAGGGACACGATACTCCCTTACCAATTTAACCTATTTCCCCAATAATGATAAAACAATAATAGAAACCTCGTGGGTGCAAAACAAGCTTGTGTTCAGTGATAAGGATTTTGCACAGCTTGCCGACCAGTTGGAAAGATGGTACGGCATAAATATAGTATTTGAAAACAACCAGGTAAAGCATTTCAGGTTTACAGGCCTGTTTGAAAAAGAAACACTGCCACAGGCATTGGATGCTTTAAAAATGATTGAGCATTTCAGTTACAGGATCAATAACTCAACCGTTTATATATATTAACTAAACTAATAAGATGCGTATGATAAAAGAAAAAATTACTTAAAACAAAAGCGGGAACCCTTTGATGGTAATCCCCGCTTAAATGATTCCTAAAGTTAATTATGCCGCTTATCTCTGGTACAGATTACGGCAATTATTCACCTTTAATTCAGTAAAAATATGAAATTTTTTAAACACCCCCAAATGGGTGTAACGGAGAAGTATTGGCTGCTTAAGTCTATATTAATCATGAAATTAACCCTACTATTAATATTATTGTTTAACCTAAATGTTGTGGCGGATGTATATTCGCAAACAAAGGTTACCCTCAACCTTAAATCGGCCAGGTTTAAAACGATAATATCCAGTATTGAGAAGCAAAGCTCATATCACTTTGTATACAGCGAGAACAAAATACCAGGCGAAAAAAACATCAGTATTAATGTAGAAAATACAGAAGTAACTGCTGTGCTCGACCAGGTACTGGCTAATTCCGGCTTTACTTATAACGAATTGCAAAATCATTTAGTAGTAATAACCCGCATTGGCGTTACTGTAAATGCAGTTACCGTAAAAGGAAAAGTGCTTGATGAAAAAGGGCAACCATTGCCGGGCGCCTCAATAAAAGTGAAAGGCAGTCAGGCAGGTACAGTTACCGATTTGCAGGGCGATTTTAGCATTGACGTACCAGATGGTGGCGTTTTGCTTGTTAGCTACATTGGTTACCAAACTAAAGAAGTAACAGTAAATGGCAATACCCCATTAACCATTTCATTAGTACCATCAGGTACTTTGAACGAAGTAGTGGTAACAGCACTCGGTATAAAAAAGGAAGCAAAAACTTTGGGTTATTCTGTTCAGAAGGTTTCGGGGCAAGATATCACCAAAGCAGATGCACCGAACGTTGGTGTTGGTTTAGCCGGTAAGGTTGCTGGTTTAAATGTAACTATGCCTACCGGTATAGAAGGCGGTTCCACAAGGATAATTATACGCGGGAATAGTAGTTTTTTAGGAAATAACCAACCGCTTATAGTTGTTGACGGAATAATGATTGACAACGAGCCTATTGTACCCGGATCGCGGCCAAGCCTTACTATACAAAATGCCCAGGGGCAAAATAACGACGTAAGCAGTAACCAGGGAGTTGATTACGGATCTTTTCTGAACACCATCAATATGGATGATGTGGCCGATATTAACGTTTTAAAAGGACCGGCTGCGGCTACTAAATATGGGGCAAGGGGTTCGAATGGTGTTATTTTAATCACCACCAAAAAAGGCGGTAAAGAAAAAGGTCTGGGTATTAACTATAACTTTTCTATGCGGACTAATAACCCATACCGTTATGTAGATCAGCAAAATCAATATGGAATGGGAGGAACGGATGCTCTTTTTACACTCAATTCCAAACTTCCGCTGAATGCCGATGGGAAGGCAAGACAAATGACCGAAAATGACGGGGATGTATTTTACGGCTCAACACCCGATGGTGTTGGATCTTTCCCTAATTATATTGGTTATCCTGGCGATGGGATGTCATGGGGTCCCAAATTTAACGGGCAGCCTGTTGTCGACTGGGATGGTGTAACCAGGCCATATAATGCACAGCCTAACAACTTTAAAAGCTTTTATAAAAACGGGAACACCTATACCAATAATATATCGTTCTCTGGCGGTGGTGATATAGGCACTATTCGCGTTTCCTATACCCGTACAACCAATGATGCGATAACCTATAACAGTAACTCAAATCAAAATGTATTTAATATAGGGTCATCATTAAACATCAGTTCAAAACTAAAGGCAGAAGTTTCAGCCAGCTATACAAATTTGAACAAGCTTAACACGCCGGATGTGACTTATGGCCCCAGTTATATGGCGATGTATGTAATTCCGCGTGATTACATTCCTCTTGAAAAGACCGAATACCGTAATCCGGACGGATCAAAGAATCTTATCGGTAGTAACTCCAATTACCCTTACCCAAGCGGTGGATTGGCAGATTACTGGTGGAACACTTTTGAAAACCATAATCTATTTACACAAAATCAGTTTTTGGGATCTTTGAGGCTTACAGCCGAAATTTTACCATGGCTAACAGCTACTGCAAACGGAGGTATAGATTATTATAATAATCAGTTTGAAAACAAGACCAGACCAACTGATGTAACCGGCTTATTAGGAGCATACAGTAATGACCTGTCAAGAACGAGCACTACAAACCTTGATGGAATGCTTACCGCACATAAGGATAATCTGCTTAAAAATTTCGATGCAGGGGTAACTTTAGGAGCCAGTTATTATCAAAATAAGTTTTATGATATTGCCGGTGTAAACAAGGGGCCATTCGGAGTGCCTTTTCTGTACAATTTGAGCAATTATTCGGGTATTTTGGATAGCTCCTTCCTGCCAAAAGAAAACAGGCTGGAAAGCGAGATCAGCTCACTGTATGGCATAGCTAACTTTGCCTATAAAAGATACCTGTTTTTGGAGTTAAGCGCCCGAAACGACAGATCGTCAACATTGCCAACCAATAACTTATCTTTCACCTATCCGGGTGCCAGTTTGAGTTTTGTATTCACTGATGCATTTAATATGGGATCGGTAAAAAACTGGCTCGATTTTGGCAAAATAAGGGTGGCAAGGGCTTCAAGTGCAAGCGGGTATATACCTTACCTAACCATGTTTAATTACAATTCATTTAACTATGGTGGCACTTCAGCTGTAACTGTTCCAACAACCATACCTTCCCAAAACCTCAAGCCTCAAACTTCCAGATCTACTGAAGTGGGTACTTCATTGTCGTTTTTCGGAAACAAGCTGAATTTTGATTTTACTTATTACAATATCTATTCATACAACCAGATCCTACAGCTACCTGTAGCTACATCATCAGGCGCAGATAATATAACCACGAACTCAGGAGCACTTCGCAACAAGGGTTTTGAGTTTATTATTAATGCCAAGATCATTAATAATCCTAATGGGTTAAAATGGGATATTGGCATAAATGGGGCTCATAACAACAATAAAGTGGTGTCATTAGCGCCAAATGCTGATCAATTAGCACTCGGAAGCCTTTTTGGTGGCAATGGTATAAGCGAAAATATTAAAGTTGGTGATAACTATGGTACCATTTATGGTTATAATTATGTTTATAAGAATGGCCAGCCTGTTGTTGACCTGACTTATAACAACGCCGGACAAGCTGTGGCAGCCAAGTATGAACCTACACCCGGCCTGGTAAAAATTGGAGATGCAAATCCACATTTAACAGGTGGTATCTCAAATACGTTTACCTATAAAAACTGGAGTTTATATGTAATGACCGACTTTAAAGTCGGCGGACAGATCTACTCAGCCGACTATGCTACGCTAATGGGACAAGGTGAACTACCGGAAACCCTGAAAGAGAGGAATGGCGGCGGCCTGCCTTTTACCTATCCTGACGGCACAAAAGCCAATGTGGGTGTAATTTTACCGGGTGTATTGCCTGATGGCACACCTAATACAGCGGTTGTGAATTATATATGGAAATACGCATCCAATTTTCAATCATGGAGTAATGTACCAATGGTTAGGAGCAATGCCATATTTAATAATAGCTGGGGTAAATTACGGGAGCTAAGCATTAGTTATAAAGTACCTGATAAATTTTTGAAAAAGAGCAAGATCGTACAGAGCCTAACGGTATCTCTGATAGGACGCGATCTGTTTTATCTGTTCACCACCTTACCTGACCACTTAAACCCAGAAGGTACAAACGGCACCACAAACGTGCAAGGCATACAGTGGGATTCGCTGCCGGGCGTAAGGTCATTTGGATTTTCATTAAAAGCAGGATTTTAATTAAAGAAAAATTATTATGAAAAATATCATAAATAACAAATGGAAGGCATTAATGCTTTTTATAATAATTACTGTACTTTATTCATGTAGCAAAGAAAAACTGGCAGACCTGAATAAGCCATGGAATGGTTCGCCTACGGCAAGTGTTGCACAATTATATGGCGGGTTTGTAAGCAATATGGCCCTAACTTATGGGGATAATGATGTTGCTTATGGCTGGCTTTATCCTATTACTCAGCAAGCTGCGGTTTTTGCACATTCAGACTGGCCTTTATCAGTCGCTGCTGGTGATAACTGGAATAACTATTACCACAACCTTTCTAATTACAATGCTATGTTAAATGCGATTGCCGCGAGTCCCGACAAAGACAATTACAAAAACATAATGTTGATGACAACTGTATTAAAAGCATATCAAACTATAAAAACTACCAATTATTTTGGAGATATGCCTTATTCACAGGCCGGGCTGATAATCAATAACTCGAATGGAACCAAGCCCGTTTATGATACCCAGCAAAGCATTTACCTGGCATGTTTAAAAGATTTGCAAACCGCTGTTAGTGGTCTTGATCCTAATGATGCTAAGCAAATTTCGTTAGGTGCAAATGATTTTATATTGCAAAATAATATTGCTAACTGGATAAAATTTGCAAACTCATTAAGGTTGCGTATAGCTGTCACTATGTATGATAAGGACCCTACAGATGCTGCCCCTCAAATTGTCGCTGCTTTAGCGGTTCAAAATGGCTTTCTTGATGATGGACAAAACGTAGGTATGGATCCTGCAAATATTCCTAATATAGATTTCAGTTATAGATCAATGTCTTTTGAGTTCCATGTGCGCATGGGTAGCACTATGTGGAACATGATGTCGAGCACGAATGATCAAAGTGGCGCCGGTATTTTTGATCCTCGCTGCAGCATATTTTTTGAATCAAATGCAGCTAACAAATGGAACCCTTACCCTCAAAACCCCACAGAAACCACACCTGCCGAGGGCGGCGACCCTTATAATCAAGGCAACAGAAAAGCAGATTGGACCAATAAAAACGGCACAGCTACATTGCCCAATATATATGCGGATATTAATTATTATTGGGGTGTTGATAGAAGTATTCCGGATTTATTTCTTACAGCTGCCCAGGTACATTTTTTAAAAGCAGAAGTTTACGCACGCGGTATGGGTACGGGAGCAAATCTGGCAACTGCTAAAGCAGAATACGAAGCCGGCATTAAAGCTTCAGTAAATTTTTGGACTACCGAAGCTATTAATTCACCGCTGTGGGTAGTTAATAAACCAAGTGGTTTACCGAATGCTGCAACAATGAATGCATTGCTCACCAACCCAGTGGTTGCTTTTGATATGGCTAATGCAACCCATGCGGTAAGCCAGATATATGCACAGCAATGGATTGATATGTATCGCCAGCCGTGGGAAGCCTGGACATTGATGCGCAGAACAGGTGGCCTTACACCTACCAGCCCCGATAATACTGCCTATTATGCAAATAACTATGGCATAATTAACCGGTATAATTATCCAACTTCCGAATCTCTGTATAACTACAATAATTGGTATGCAGTTACACATGGAAATGATCTTACCAATACTAAAATGTGGATAGCAAAATAGCTATACAATTACACTGTTTTAGTTATTTTATTTGTTGAGTTTAGTTGAGAAAAAGCATAACCGGGGAGCCCCGGTTATGCTTTTTTATTTGGTTAAAAGTCGCCCACTACTCTACTAAAGGCTTTTGATCTTTAATCAGTATCATAAATAAGGCTATATCAAACAATTCTATTTGCCAAAACTATTTGTTTACAAAGTAAAACCTGAGGTTAAACGGCAGATTTAGAGAACTAATAAATTAAAAATTGAAAAATAGCCCTTGTAATTAATTATTAATTATTAATTACATATATTTGAATCATCAAACCTTAACACTATGGATATACTTAAAAAATCCAAAAATATAGTTTTCTCTGTTCAATCAGTAAAAACAACTAATCAAATAATTCTAATATCTGCTGATACATTTGCCGAAAATAATTTGGCGCAACATTGTAATTTCCAATTTGGCAAACTAATATTGATTTGCCCGGAAACCATCTTTGATGAAAACATTAATTGTTGTTTTAATTGATTGGACTAAATAATTAGTTTAAACAGCATCAGCCAAAATAGTTATAATGGAGAATTTGAATTTTATGAATTCCTGTTTAACGACTTAAATGGCTCAACAAAAGTTCTGAATTTTTATAGAAAAGTAATAGTCTGCAGTGCGCCTCTTTTGGAAAACCGGACAAAAAACTTTTTAAAAAAATCTTTACAAGACTAAACAAAAATGAATACAACGTCACAAAATTAAGAGTGAAAAAATAAACCATTGGTTAAATTAATCGCTCTTAACGGACAAGAATAGTTTGCTCCTTTACCTTATCAATATCTAATAAAAGAAACGCATCACGTGAGTGATAAACTACAAGGCGGAGGCTCTATCTATTCTAATATTCAAAAGATATTAAATAAAACAAACACTAAACCTATACCTAAACTAATATGCCGGCATCTAACCTGGTTGACATTTTAAAGTTCAGATCGGAACATTCTCCTGAAAGAATTGCGTATGTCTATCTAAAAGACGGAGAAGAGGAAGCTGAAAGTTTCTCTTATTTGTCATTATATAAAAGAGTATTACACCTTGCTGCCCAAATTCAGGCCGTTACCAGGCAGGGTGACAGGGCATTATTGATATATAATCCAGGCCTTGATTATGTGGTTGCTTTTTTCGCCTGCCTTTTTGCAGGGGTAGTAGCTGTCCCGGTTTATCCGCCCCGTAAAAACAGATCGTTCGAAAGACTGGATGCTATTTTAAATGATGCAAAAGCCAACCTGATATTAACCACTTCAAATATTGCTTCGGGCTTTGAAAAAAATCACACAGACGAAAGTAAACTGCTTGCATTAACCCGAATTGTTTCTGACCTTGAAACAGACGAACGCTGGCAGGATTATAATGAAATAACTGTTTCTGAAAATTCAATCGCTTATCTGCAATACACATCAGGATCAACAGGTACTCCGAAGGGAGTTATGGTGACCCATAAAAATATTATTTATAACCTGCAAGATCTTGATGCTACTTATGAGCATAGCGAAAACAGTGTTATGGTTACCTGGCTGCCCATATTCCACGATTTGGGTTTGATTTATGGATTATTACAGCCTTTATATAACGGTTTCCCTTGCTATTTAATGGCTCCGGCTTCTTTTATCCAACGCCCTGTACGTTGGCTCGAAGCCATGTCTAAATACAAAGCAACTCATAGCCCTGCACCCAATTTTGCCTACGCTTTATGCTGCAAAAGCACAACTACAGATCAGATCAAAGATCTGGACTTAAGCAGCCTGGAAATGGTTATGATTGGAACAGAACCCGTAAGAGTAGAAACAATCAGAGAGTTTTCGGAAATATATAAACAATACGGTTTTAATCCTGTAGCATTTACTCCGGCTTATGGTTTAGCTGAATCTACACTTAAAGCATCTACCATTCATAAAAATAAGCCTGTTGTTTTTCTTTCAATTAGCTCGACTGCTCTTGAAAATAATTTGATAGTTGAAATGAACGACGGAGAACCTGGTTCCCAATATTTTGCCGGGCATGGGTCATTTGTACTAGATACCAAAATAATAATTGTCGATCCTGAAACAATGGAGCTGACTAAGCCTGGTTGTATAGGTGAGATCTGGATTGGCGGACCCACCTGTGCTTTAGGATATTGGGAAAGAGAAAAAGAAACTGAAGAAGTATTCAAAGCTTATGTGAAAGATACCTGCGATGGCCCCTTTTTAAGGACAGGAGATTTAGGTTTTTATCACAAGGAAGAATTATTCATTACAGGCAGGCTTAAAGACCTGATTATAATAAGAGGGCTTAATCATTATCCACAGGATATTGAAACAACGGCCGAAAAAAGTCACCCTGCTTTAAAACAGGATGGCGGCGCAGCATTCAGCATAGAAGTAAATGGTAAAGAACAACTTGTTATAGTTAATGAAGTTAACCGCGGGCATCTCTCTACGCTAAACCCTGAAGAGGTATTTGCAGCAATCCGTAAACAGGTTTCAATAAATCATGAGCTGCAGGTGTATGCTATTTCGCTATTGATGCCCGCCTCACTTCCCAAAACCTCAAGCGGAAAAATTCAGAGGAAAGCCTGTAAAGAAGCATTTATTAATAATAAGCTAACAATAGTTGCTGAATGGATAAGCAAAGCTGATGATACTGAGCCGCTAAGAGAACCTGAACAGGTGTCGAATGAAAAATACTTCGATAGTAAAACCATAGAAGGCTGGATAAGCGGGATGATCGCAAAGGAAATGAACCTTGATCTGCGATCAATAAAGGCTACAGATACCTTCGAAATGATGGGTATGGACTCATTATTTGCAGCGGAGATGACGGGCGCGTTGGGAAATCTCCTTTCCAGAAAAGTAGAAGCCACTCTTGTTTACAATTATCCTACCATCAGAGATCTTGCCAATTATTTATCTGATGGCAAATTGGTGGATAGTATTGCAAAAGAGGGAAATAAGAATTTAACAGGGAACGGCCCGATAGCAATAGTTGGAATAGGCTGTAGGTTCCCGATGGCTGATAATCCGGAAGCTTTTTGGGAGCTGTTAAAAAATGAGGTAAGTGCTGTAAGAAAATTACCTGAAGGAAGATGGAAAGAAACGGACCTCGATAAACTGATTGAAGACAAAGCTATTTTAGATACCATTACCTGGGGTGGGTTTTTAGATGACCCTTCGGTATTTGAACCATCATTTTTTGGAATTTCGCCCCGGGAAGCTTCGGCAATGGACCCTCAGCAAAGACTTCTGCTTGAAGTATCATGGGAAGCTTTGGAAGATGCAGGTATTTCACTAACGAATCTTCCCGAATATCAAACGGGTGTATATGTTGGAATAAGTAATAACGATTATCAAAAGATCCAGGCAAATTCAGTAACACGATTTGATCAATATGCAGGCACTGGGAATGCATTAAGTATTGCCGCTAACAGGCTTTCGTATTTTTTAAATGCAAAGGGCCCAAGCATATCAGTAGATACAGCTTGTTCATCATCGCTTGTTGCTATGCACCAGGCTTGCCAGGCCCTACGTGGTGGTGAGATCAATGTTGCAATAACGGGTGGGGTTAATCTTATTTTAAACCCTGATCTAAGTATAGTATTTGCAAAAGCAGGCATGCTTGCACCCGATGGAAAATGCAAGACTTTCGATGCCGCTGCTGATGGATATGTAAGAGGTGAAGGCTGCGGGATAATAGTTTTAAAACGATTGGAAGACGCTATTAATGATGGCGACAGGATCCAGGCAGTTATACGAAGTACCGCCATAAACCAGGATGGACGCAGCAATGGAATAACAGCACCGAACGGACCTTCGCAAGTAAGTATCATCAGGCAGACTTTAGCAAACGCAGGTATAAAACCAGCACAAATATCATATATTGAAACACATGGAACCGGCACATCTTTAGGTGACCCGATAGAAGTAAATTCATTTTCAGAAGTTTTGCTTGATGGAAGGGTGAAGGATAACCCATGTATGGTTGGCTCTGTAAAACCGCACATCGGTCATTTGGAATCCGCCGCTGGTATTGCAGGAGTTATTAAACTGGTACTTGCGTTTCAACATAAGGAAATTCCACCTCATATAAATTTCAATAAGCTTAACCCATTAATAAACTGGACAGATGAACGGATGCAAATTGCTGTTAAGCATACCAATTGGGATTTCTTCGATGGAAAAAGAATAGCCTCAGTAAGTTCTTTTGGGTTTGGAGGTACCAATGCACATGCCATTATAGAAGAAGCTCCATTAGTTGCTGACCGACTATTATCGTCATCAAACGCCTTTCTATTGCCAATATCGGCCCGTGATAAAGAAGGCTTACGATCATTAGCTGATCTTTATTTAAGCCACCTTTCGATGGAGAAGGGTAACAATGCTTTGGCCGATTTATGTTATACAGCAGGAGTTGGGCGAAGCCATTTTGCTCAACGGCTATCAATAATTGGTAAGGACTGGAAAGAAATAAACCAAAACCTTAAATCCTGGATATCTGGCGCATCATCAAAAGGGGTAAATGAAGGCGAAGCGCCATTAAACAGGCAACCACGTATAGCATTTTTATTTACAGGACAAGGCTCTCAATATGCAGGTATGGGCCGTGAACTTTATGAACAAGAGCCAGTTTTCCGTGCAGCGATCGATCGCTGTAATGAGTTTTTTTCATTTTATCATAGTACTTCGTTACTCGATATTCTTTATCCTTCAAAAGGTAAAGAACATTTAATCAATGATACTACTTATACACAAGCTGTACTTTTTTCTATAGAATGGTCCCTGGCTCAGCTTTGGAAAGAGTGGGGCATTATGCCTGATATTTTACTGGGTCATAGTGTTGGCGAATATGCTGCGGCCTGTATTGCCGGGGTATTTAGCCTTGAAGATGGGATGAAACTCATTGTTAACCGTGGTAAATTAATGGGCTCACTGCCAAAAGAAGGCGGCATGATGAATGTATATGCCTCACGCGAATTAATAGAACCATTATTGGCGGCTTATAATAACAAGTTATCAATAGCTGCCATTAACGGACCGTCGCAGGTTGTGGTTTCGGGAGAAACAACAAGTCTTGATCAGTTAGAAGCGCAACTGGAGCAATCAGGAATAAAGACCATCAGGTTAGAGGTATCGCACGCTTTCCATTCCGGGTTAATGGAACCGATGATCACCCAATTCAAAAAAATAGCAAAACAGGTTGAATATCATACACCATCCATACCGCTTATATCCCTCGTGAGTGGTAAGGTTGCTGGTGAAGAAATAACTACAGCGGCTTATTGGGTTGATCATATCCTTGCTCCTGTAAATCTTTATGGTGGTGTAGAGGTGCTTGACAATGAGCAGATTGATATTTACCTGGAGATTGGTCCAAAACCGGTTTTGTTAGCCTTAGGGATGCAATGCCTTGGTGATAAAGGAAAACAAGGTCTATGGCTGCCTTCCTTAAGGCGTGTTGGCGATGGCAGAGAGCAATTATCACAAAGCCTATCGGCAGCCTATGCAGCAGGTTGTGATATAAGCTGGAGTGGTTACTGGGGCAGTGGACGCAGAAAAGTACAACTGCCTACTTATCCTTTCCAA
>JABDFZ010000014.1 GCA_013286325.1 Bacteroidota bacterium
CATAAATACCTTACCCCGCTGGCCAAAGGGGAAAAAATAGGCGCTTTTTGTTTATCAGAACCTGAAGCAGGTTCGGATGCTACATCGCAAAAGACGACCGCTGTTGATATGGGCGATCATTACTTGCTTAATGGGGTTAAAAACTGGATCACCAACGGAAATTCTGCATCAACATACCTGGTTATAGCGCAAACCAATCCCGAAAAAAGGCATCATGGCATTAATGCTCTGATTGTTGAAAAAGGAATGGAGGGCTTCACTGTAGGGGCAAAAGAAAATAAGTTGGGCATTCGCGGCTCCGACACCCATTCGTTAATGTTTACCGATGTTAAGGTTCCGAAGGAAAACAGGATAGGCGAAGATGGGTTCGGGTTTAAATTCGCTATGAATACCCTGGAAGGCGGCCGCATAGGGATTGCCGCACAGGCATTGGGCATTGCATCCGGCGCGTATGAGTTGGCTCTTAACTATTCAAAAGAGCGTAAGGCTTTCGGTAAAACCATTGCCGATTTACAGGCTACCCAGTTTAAATTAGCCGATATGGCCACCGAAATTGAGGCAGCGCGTTTATTATGTTTAAAGGCAGCATGGTTAAAAGACCAGGGATTGCCTTATGCCCAAGCAAGCTCCATGGCAAAGCTATACGCCAGTGAGGTAGCTATGCGCACTACGGTTGAAGCAGTGCAGATACACGGCGGTTATGGGTTTGTGAAGGAATATCATGTTGAACGCTTAATGCGCGACGCCAAGATAACACAGATATACGAGGGAACCTCTGAAATTCAAAGAATTGTCATATCCCGCGAGGTGCTTAAATAATCCAATAAAAATTTAATAGGTTTGGCTATGATCGTGAAAATAAAGCTCGCTTTAATAGCCATATCCTTATTGCTAACAACAATAGTTGCCGCTCAGCCCAAACTTAAAACAGGGGTTTGGCGTGGGGTATTAAAAACATCTACAGGTGTTGATTTGCCTTTTAACTTCGAGGTTACAAGCGTTGGCGGTCATTCGCAGCTTGCCATAATTAACGCCGCCGAACGGTTTAAGGTGACCGATGTTAAGATTGTTGCCGATTCTGTTTTTATTCACATGCCATTGTTCGATTCGGAATTCAGGCTAAAGCTGGATGGTGAAACTTTAAAAGGCCGCTGGATAAAGCATTTAGGCGATAAAGATGCTGTGATGAACTTTACAGCAAAGCCAAATACCTCCTATCGTTTTTTTAAGGATGATAAAAAGCCTGCGTTTAATGTAGGAGGCAGATGGTCGGCTACGTTTGGCGACGGTACCCCTGGCAAAGAAAAGCTGGTTGGGGAGTTTAAACAAACCGGCTCGCAGGTAACCGGGACGTTTTTGAGTATAAGCGGCGATTACCGATACCTGCAAGGCGAAGTAAACGGCAATCAGCTCTATTTATCCTGTTTCGATGGCGGTCATGCCTTTTTATTTACAGCAAAAATAACCGATGCAAAAACATTAAGCGACGGCAAGTTTTATTCCGGACTTTCAGGTTTGGATAAATGGAAGGCTGTAAAAGACGCAAATGCCAAATTACCCGATGCATATTCATTAACCGCCCTTAAACCGGGATATAAAAAGATAGCTTTTACTTTTAAGGATATTAACGGCAAAAAAGTTTCATTAAGCGATGCCCGCTTCAAAAACAAGGTTGTTATAGTGCAGATATTAGGTTCGTGGTGCCCTAATTGTATGGACGAAACCAATTACTTTGTGAGCAGGTATTATAACAAATACCATAGCAGGGGAGTTGAAATTATTGGCCTTGCTTACGAACGTACTACCAACTTTGCCAAATCGCAAAAAACATTAAGGCAGTTAAAGGCACATTTTAATATACCTTACCCTTTATTAATAACAGGCTATACCCCAACCAAAGGCGACCCGGAGAAAAGCCTGCCTATGCTGGCCAACTTTAAAGGTTTCCCGTCAACAATCATTATTGATAAAAAAGGCGATGTGCGTAAAATACATGCCGGCTTTAGCGGTCCCGGTACCGGCGTTTATTACACCCAGTTTATTGATGAATTTGAAAAACTGACGGATGATCTGTTAGCAGAGCGTTAGTATTCCGGATGTTTGATGTAGGACTTGGCAAGATGCCTTGTCACACCTGTCACATTGTTACGGTTTGCTCTTTGTGACAGGACGATACATTTTACCTTTATCCGGCAACCTTTTTTGATTTGCTGTTTTAAGCTATATTCGATAATGGAAAAACTCTTTTCACCAATGGGTAAAGCTATAATTCAAACTTCAATAAGGCTTGCGACCCAATTCAAATATGAAGTGGTGAGGCCTGAACACTTGTTTTTAGCCCTTATAGATGAATCGTTAAGAAACCCGGCCGATGCCAAAATTATATTGAATGTTTTTAAAAAGCTAAATGTCGACTTATTCAGCCTGATTGAGGACATAGAGCACTCTTTCGATGGTCCAAAAACAGTATCGACAGACCGCCGCGTACGGCTATCATGGGAAACGGAAAAGATTTTGAAAGTAAGCTACCTGGAATCAGAAATTTTGCGAAGCGAGTATATTGACGTTGAGCAGATTTTATTATCGTACCTGCGTAACGGTTCTGCATTTTCGGAAGAAATATTAAAGTCAAAGCATAACATTACCTATCAAAATGTTAAAGATATTATCGAACGGATAAACTAATCTGCACATCTTCAAATCCCCTCATCAACTCCGCTCTTCCCATACCATACACAAATGCAAAATGGTTTCAACCGCCTTTTGCATATCCTGTACCGATACCCATTCATGCTTGCTGTGGAAAGCATGCTCTCCTGCAAAAATGTTTGGGCAGGGCAAACCCATAAACGAAAGCCGGGAGCCATCAGTACCGCCGCGGATGCTGCATAATCTGGCGTTCAGTCCGGCGCGTTTCATGGCCTCCATACCATATTCTACTATTTGGGGATGCTGATCCAGCATGCTTTTCATATTGCGGTATTGGGGCTTTATATCTATTTGATATGTGGAACCCGGAAACTTCTTTAATACCTCATCAGCAATCCTGCGGATAGCGTCGGCATGTTCAGTAAGTTTATCATCATCAAAATCGCGGATGATAAAATCAATGCCTGCAGTTTCAACATGCCCCTCAATAGCTACCGGGTGTACAAAGCCCTGTTTATCCGTTGTGCCCTCAGGCGAAAGCTCATAAGGCAAAGCAGCAATTATTTGCCCGGCAATTTTTATGGCACTTTCCATTTTGCCTTTTGCAAAACCGGGATGCGCGCTTATTCCGTTAATGGTCAGCTTTGCGCCATCTGCAGAAAATGTTTCATTTTCCATATTCCCGGCGCTTTCGCCGTCCATGGTATAACCTGCATAAGCGCCAAGCTTTTTAATATCAATCTTATCAACGCCCCTGCCAATTTCTTCATCAGGTGTAAATAATATCCTTATTGTTCCGTGCTTTATTTCCGGGTGATTGACCAGTTGATAACAGGCATCCATAATTTCGGCTACGCCTGCTTTGTTGTCCGCTCCAAGTAATGTTAGGCCGCTTGCTGTAATTACATCATTACTTTTCTGATTCTCAAGATCGGGATGGTCTTTCAGCTTAATTATTTGTGAAGGGTCATCGGGCAAAATAATATCCGCGCCCTGATAATTTTTATGAACAATGGGCTTTACGTTTTTACCGCTGCAATCGGGAGCGGTATCCATGTGCGAGCAAAAGCAAATCACCGGAACATTTTTAGTAGTATTTGTAGGGATGGTAGCATACACATAGCCATAATCGTCTAAATGAGCGTCAGTAATCCCAATATCAGCCAATTCCTTTACCAGTAAACGCCCCAGGTCTTTTTGCTTTTCGGTTGATGGAAATGAATCAGAAGCCGGATCGGATTGAGTATCGATGGTTACATAACGCAGAAACCGTTCAGTAACAGTAAAGTTTAACAACGAATTAAAATCCATATAAGAAATTATATCAGTAAATTTTTTAATTTTGAGACAACAGGGAATCTACCCTCTAAATATGTAAATATTGGTTAACATTTAGCATTGAAAAAATATATTTTATTTTTTGTTGCAGTGGTTTCTGTAATTACTGTAAAGGCACAGGCGGGATATAATTATTACGAGTTAGGGGTGGGTGCCGGCGCGAGCTACATGCGGGGCTATACTAATGTACCCAGGCAAGATAACCACATAGGGTTTAACCTTAACTTTATTTACAATTATAACCCTTACCTGCCCATTGAAGCCGAAATTCAAAAGGGCACGTTATCGGGCGGTGGCTTAACTGTCGACAGGGACAGATATGGCCGCCAGTTTACCAATAATTTTCTGGCGTTTTACCTCCATGCCGATGTGCAGTTGGGCGCATTTATCGACTATGGTAACGACTGGTTTTTAAACAGGATAAAAAACTTTTACGCAGGCACCGGAATAGGGCTTGTTGATAATAATAATACAGTGCAGCGATACAACATACTTCCCAATATGGGGTACCCACTGCCTCCCGATCCGGGTGCGTATAAGTTTCCCGGGAAAGATAAAAGCATCAACTTTTCAATCCCTTTTAGGTTCGGGTATGAGTTTAAAATATTCGATTCGTATGATGAACCCAGCATGGCTATTACTTTAGGCTATGTTCATTATTTAGTTTTTGGCGAGGGACTTGACGGATACGATGACCCGCCTTCGAAATTTAAAAACAATGCTACTAATCAATACCGGCAATTTACAGTTGGGTTTAAATACTTCTTTGGCACTACGGTAGCATACAACAAATTGGTTAAACACTACGGATTTTAAATTGAATATAGAAGAGCTTCGCGATTATTGCCTGCAAAAACCTGCCGTAACAGAAGGCTTGCCTTTTGGTGAGGATACTTTGGTTTTTAAAGTTGGCGAAAAGATATTTTTACTGACCGGGCTTGCCAGCGGTAACCGCTTTAATGTAAAGTGCGATCCGGAGCTGGCAGTCGAATTAAGGGAAAAATATACCGAAGTACAACCCGGCTACCACATGAATAAGAAAATGTGGAACACTGTTTACATGGATGGCTCTTTAACCACCAGGCAGCTTCACGAAATGATAGATCATTCTTACGATCAGGTATTTAAAGGCCTCCCCAAAAAAGTTCAGGACGAAATTATCGCAGGTAACCAATAAGATACATTTTTATTGAATGCGGGTAATTATATTTGCCCAAAACCTAATTTCATGAAATCACTTATAGTAACACTGCTTACCTGTTTTGTTTTTTTACAGGCAAATGCCCAGTTAACACCATTTGAATTAAGTAAGGATAAAAATTATACAGCAACTTACAGCGAAGTAATAGCTTACTATAAAAAACTAAGCAGCACAAATCCGCAAATGAAGCTGTTTAATTACGGAACAACAGATATTGGCAAGCCTTTAACGCTGGTTGTTTTATCAAGAGATAAGGTTTTTGATCCGGCCCTGATAAAAAAACAAAACAAACGGGTATTGCTTATAAATAATGGTATCCATCCCGGCGAGCCTGAGGGCATTGACGCCAGTATGATGTTTGCCCGTGACCTGCTTAAAAAGAATGCTTTGCCCAGGGATATAGTGATCTGCATGATTGCCCTTTACAATATTGATGGCAGCATGAACCGGGGCTGGAGCCGGGTAAGCCAGAATGGGCCAAGGGCTTATGGTTTCAGGGGTA
Source organism: Bacteroidota bacterium (assembly GCA_013286325.1). GTDB lineage: Bacteria > Bacteroidota > Bacteroidia > Sphingobacteriales > Sphingobacteriaceae > Mucilaginibacter. Next base: position 5,691 of record JABDFZ010000014.1, read on the forward strand.
ATTACCGCAATCTCGATTTAAACCGCGATTTTATTAAAGCCGATAGCCGCAATGCGCTTGCTTTTGAACAGATAGTAAATACCTGGAACCCGGAAGTATTTCTGGATAACCATACCAGCGATGGCGCCGATTATCAATATGTAATGACGCTGATTGAAACCCAGAAGGATAAACAAAATCCGATCCTGGCCGATTACACCTCAAAAACACTTTCTCCCGAGCTTTATAAAAGGATGAAAAAGAGCGGTTATGAGATGATTCCTTATGGTGCAGGCGAAAGAGGATTACCTGATTCGGGTATTGTAAGCTTTTTAGAAACACCGAGGTTTGCAACCGGTTATACCTCACAGCGCAATATCATTAGCTATATTACCGAAACGCACATGCTTAAGGCATTTGACAAAAGGGTTTACGCTACTTATGATTTTGAACAGCACTTGGTAGATATTTATGAACGTGATGCCAAATTGATTGGTGAACTAAAACACAAAGCCGACGAACAGGTAGCCAAACAAAAAGTATTTGCTTTGGATTGGGATGTTGACCGGGATAAGGTTGATACCATAACTTTTAAAGGTTACACAGCCGCATACAAACCAAGCGACATCAGCGGGTTAAAGCGGTTATATTACGATAGGGATAAACCTTACACTAAAACCGTAAAGTATTGGGATAATTACAAAGCTACAGATAGTGTAACAAAGCCGCTGGCTTATATAATCCCGCAGGCATGGGGTAAAATAATTGATCTGTTTAAGCTAAATAGTGTGGTTATGCACAGACTAACCCACGATACCACTATTGCTTTGCAGATGTATTACATTGATGATTATAAAACCCCTCAAAAACCCTATGAAGGGCATTACCTGCACAATAATGTGAAGCTGATCCCAACAGATATGAAGGTTAAATTTTACGAAGGCGATTACGTAGTGTATACTAATCAGCCGCTTAACCGTTATATTGTAGAAACCCTGGAACCACAGGGCGTGGATTCGTTTTTTGCATGGAACTTTTTTGATTCAGTTTTGGGGGAGAAGGAATATTTTAGCAATTACGTATTTGAAGATAAAGCTGCCGAAATGCTGAAAACAGATACCGACTTAAGGAAAAAGCTTGAGGATGCAAAAGCCAAAGACCCCAAACTGGCTAATAGTGCAGCCGCGCAATTAAACTTTGTTTACCGCAACTCTATCTATTTCGAAAAAACATATCTTCGCTACCCTGTTGGCAGGTTGCTGACAGATACAAAACTCGACTTGAAATAATGGAATATTTACAGATGGCCCCAGTGGCTTCCATCATATTTGCCTTTACTATACTAACTTCTCTTTGGGCATTTTATAATGAAAATGCTTATGCCCAGATGATATTGCATCCATACAGCGTAGCACGCGGGAAACGAGCATATACGGTAATTACCAGCGGCTTTATTCATGCCGACTGGATGCATTTGTTTTTTAATATGCTCAGCTTTTATTTCTTTGCCTTTCGATTAGAAGCCGGTAGTCTTAATAGTCCTGGTATAGGCCACTGGCAATTTGGATTATTATACTTTTTAAGCTTGATACTAAGCGATTTGCCAACAGTTTACAAGCATAGAAACGATGAGTGGTACCATAGTCTGGGCGCATCCGGCGCTGTAAGCGCTGTTATTTTCAGTGCGATATTATATAACCCAACAGATAAAATGATGATTATGCCCATACCTGTTGGCATACCTGCATGGCTGTTTGGGATTCTTTACCTGGTTTATTGTAATTACGCTTCAAAACGCGCTGCAGATAACATAAACCACGATGCACATATGTTTGGGGCTTTAAGCGGGTTACTGATCACTATTGCTTTAAACCCGCACATTGTGAACAGCTTTATAGGCAAGCTTACCGTGGCAACTCAATCGTTGTTTCATTAATCAGGCTGCCATCAGAATTAAACAAAAAGCTCATAGGCCTTTCAGGGTCTTTAATGATCTCTAACAGCAGGAAACCCCAGTTTTTCCAGAAGCTTTCAAGCACCTGGCCATAAATTTTGTTTATCCAGTCGTCAAACAAAGGCTTGCTGCTCATGCCGCGTAATGGCATAGCCTCTATATAAATATCATCGGCTGTTGGTAATACGTTGTACTCAGGCAGGCGGTTGAATAGATAGGCCGAATAAAATACCCTGCCGCAAAACTCCTCAAACTGAATAGGGTGTAATAGCTCATCCTTAATTTTTTGATAAACTTCATCGTGATAGATCAGGTTGGCGCCATTATCCTGTAGGCATATTACCAATCCAAAATCGCGGATACGTAAAGAAAATGTAAGGGTATTAATTTCATCGCGATAACCAAACTCCTGCTGGTTATTATCAACCTTAAACAGAAAAACGCTGTATGGCTTAAAGTCTTCAAATAAAATTGGCAGGTTAAGGCTTTGCAGCATTAAATGCAGGTTGCTGAATTTATGAATGATAGATTGAGAAATATTAAATTCTTCACCTTTTGAGTGCTGTAATTTTATCCCGCTCTGTATCTCGTTAAATATGATCCCATAAAGCAGCTTGCCTGCCCATTGGAACAGTTTTAAATCATCAAGATTCTTAACTGCTTCATAGCCTACTTCAAAGGCCGCAGCAATTTCGGTTTCCAACGGCTCTAAAAATGTCTCGTTGATATGTGCTGCACAAGGGGTCTTGATGTCCTTATAGGTAGCCATGCTTTCGTCAAGCATTTTAAAGGGCTTGTCTTCCAACTGATAGCGGCTCATCAGCCATTGCGGAAACACCTGGATCTTTTCTTCTTCGGATGTTAAAACTTCTCCGGTTAAAAAGCAATTGCGGTTACCAAAATTAAACGATTCAAAAGGATGATAAATTTGTTCAGCCATGGCGCAAAGATACGCTTCATATTCAATGAGAAAATTTTAGCTTTGAATTTAACATGAAGCTGACTTACCAACCATTTGAACTGCTGCTAAAGCATACTTTCACTATCGCTAAGTTTTCGCGTAACTCAACCCCTATAATGCTTATCCAAATTGAACATGAAGGGTATATTGGACATGGTGAAGCATCTATGGTGCCCTATATGGGTGAGAGTTTTCAAACAGCAACAGATTTTTTAAATAAAGTTGATGCTGGTCAATTCAAATATCCGTTTGATTTTGGTGGGATTATGGATTACCTGGATAGCATTGCACCCGGAAACCCAGCCATAAAAGCCGGGATTGATATAGCATTGCATGATCTTGAAGGTAAGTTGCAAAACAAACCCTGTTGGCAATTGCTGGGTAGCGATCTTTCAAAAATGCCGGCTACCAGTTTTACCATAGGTATTGATACACCCGAAATAATTATCCAGAAAGTTAAGGAAGCGCCAGACTGTAAAATAATAAAAGTAAAGCTTGGCCGCGACAGCGATAGGGAACTTATAAAAACCATCCGTTCAGTAACTGATAAACCATTGTTTGTTGACGCCAACCAGGGCTGGACGGATCTGCAGCAAAGCCTCGACCTTACTTACTGGCTGCATGAACAAGGTGTTTTACTGATTGAACAACCCATGCTGAAAACGGATATCGACAGCAATGCCTGGCTCACTGAGCGCAGCCCCATACCAATTATTGGCGATGAGGCCGTGCAACGCTTGCCCGATGTGGAAAAAGCCAAAGGCGTATATCATGGCATTAATATCAAGCTGATGAAATCGGCGGGGATGTATGAAGCGCACCAAATGATATTAAAGGCAAAAGAGCTGGATTTAAAGCTGATGATAGGCTGCATGAGCGAAACCAGCTGCGCCACCCTTGCAGGCATTGCCCTTGCCCCGCAATGTGACTGGGCCGATCTTGACGGGCCATTTTTAACCAGCAATAATCCATATAAAATGCCGGAGTTTGTTGATGGGAAGTGGGTGTTGGGGAATGAAGCAGGGTTGGGGGTAAAAATTTAGCTGCTAATAGTCTTTGTAAGCTTATCAAAAAGAGTAGGGGAATAATAGAATTGTCATTGCGAGGAGGAACGACGAAGCAATCTCGTAGCAATGCATAACCGCCCTGCAAAGTTCGCTTTGTATAGCTACGAGATTGCCACGCTATCGCTCGCAATGACACATTTTATTTTTAAACAGTTTTTTACGAATCAAGAGAATTTTAAGCTTCTCCTTGTAAAATTAGTTCTATTGCTTATCACTCAGCATTATCGGGTTATTCTTGCCGCCGATAATGATCACTTTGGTATTTGGCGATAAGGCAATTTCTTTTTGGGCCTTAATACTTTCGTATACCAGTTGCTTATCGGATAAGCCTGTCGACAGTATCTTCTGATAATCGGCGATACCTTGTGCTTCTACACGTTTACGGTCGGCTTCCTGACGCTCTTTCTGCAAAACAAACTGCATCTTTTGCGCATCCTGTTCTGCATTGATCTTCGATTCGATACTTGCTTTTACCGAAGCCGGCAATGAAATGTTACGCACCAGTATTTGCTGTACATCAAGGCCATTCTTTGCAAAATTTTGGGTAATGGTTTGATTAATACGGGCCTGGAACTGCTCCCTTTTTGTTGAATAAAGATCAACAGCCTGGTAGTTTACAGCATTATCGCGTATGGCAGTACGTGTTACCGGGCGTACTATCTTGTTTTCATAATCTACACCAATGTTTTGATAGATGAACGGAGCTTTAGACGCATTGATCTTATACAAAACAGAAAGGTCAATGGTAACTTCCAATCCGTCGGATGAAAGTACGCGCAATGCATCATCGCCTTGCACCTGGCCTTCATTTTCTTTAGCGCTCATGGTATAATTTTCCGTTTGAACGCTAAAAGTAGTAACATCAACCAATGGATTTATAAAGTGCAAACCGCTTTCAAGTGTCTGATTAAGCACTTTGCCAAAAAGGGTTTGTACACCTACTTTACCAGGGTCAATAACCTTTACAGTTGAAAACAATAAACCTAAAATAAAAACCACGATCCCTATTTTGTTAACCGTGCCACCAAAGCGGTTACCAGGTTCGGGCGAGCGTTTGAGCACAATACCCACAACGAGTATAATGACTCCTAAAATTGCAATAAACATAATTGAGGGGGCTTAAGGTTTTTTTTGAGCGTTTTTTACTTCTTTTAAAAGCTTTATCTTAAGCATGATAAATATAGCAATTATTAATACTGCGCCTAACAAGTATCCATATTGTTTTTGCACAATGCCATACTGATAACCTGTAATAAGGCATACAAAAATGCCTATGTTATACAGTACATTTAAAAATAACTTTTTACCCATGGCTTAGTAAACGTTAATGGTTGGGTCAATTTGGTCGGCCCAGGCCAAAATGCCGCCTTGCAGGTTATATAGGTTTGTATAGCCCTTTTGCTCCAATTGCATTATGGCAGCAGCACTGCGTTTACCGCTACGGCACATTACCACTACGGGTTTATCTTTTGCAACTTTTTCGGTTTCAATTAAAATACCACCTAAGGGTATTGATACACCGCCAAGGTTCGACATTTCATATTCAAAGTCTTCTCTTACATCAATTAATTGAAAATCTTCGCCTTTATCTCTTTTCTCTTTTAATTCCAGTACGCTTATTTCTTTCATATCAAATTTAATAATCATCAAAGGTAATTCTTATCTGTCAAATATTTAGGTCCGTAATTTGTAACAATCAATATCTTACAGCGTTTTATATATGTTTGCACACAGATAATAATATTGATGAAGAGAATTACACGCTTTTTTTGGTTCTGCTCAGGAGCCCATATAGGAACACTAAAAAAATACCCCCTCGAACATAATAAATATGTAGGTATTGGGGCAACCATATTTTTCACTGCATTATTTGCCTCATTATCCGGAGGCTATGCCATGTACTTTGTTTTTAGCGGTAATGCTTTTGCTGTTGTATTTGCGGTTTTATTCGGCCTGCTATGGGGTACTGCCATTTTTAATATGGACAGATATATTGTATCCAGTATTGATAAGCAGGGCACTACCAATCAGCAGATATTACAGGCATCTCCCCGTATTTTATTGGCAATAATGATAGGGATAGTTATATCCAGGCCTTTGGAACTAAAGATATTTGATAAAGAGATCCGTCAAAAACTAAAAACTGCCTATTTAAAAGGGCAGCACAGAAAGATTGATACCCTCACCAAAACATATACCGATAAATATGCGATGGAGCTGAGTAAAAATAAAGAGCTGAAAAGAGAAAAAGATTCGCTCGAGACGGATATTAATAACTCCCGCCAGCAACTGAACGAAGAAGTATTTGGCGATAAAACCACGCAAACATCGGGCATTGTTGGTTATGGTACTTATGCCAAACAAAAACAGACTGTATTACAGGAAAAGGAAGACCGCCTGAAAACAGTTATGGATAATCAGGCAAAAATGGACGATTACCTTAGCGCCCGGAAGAACTATGAAGGCGTAAACGATATCCGTTTGTTTAATGAACATCAGCTCGATAGCCTCTCGAACGTGGCTGGTTTCTCCGACCGTAACTGGGCGCTCGGACAGCTCTCATACAATGAAAACGGCACTCGTGATCTGGATACTTATCTGGCGGAATCATTTATCAGCTGGTTATTTATTTTGTTTGAGTGTTTGCCTGTGTTTGTAAAGCTGATGTCGCCTAAAGGGGCTTATGATGTTGCTGTTTCAAAAATTGGTGAGGCCGATATTTATTATGCCGAAAGGGATAAGGACAGGCATATACAGGTAATTGATAACGTTTATGACCACCGTCTCGAAAAGGATATTGATAAAGAAAAAAAGATAATATCAACACAGGCTGATTACGATCTGGAAAGGCATAATTATGACTAGATTAATAGGTTGGTAGAAAACACTTTCGTAACAACATTGATATAAACTTTTCCTGATTTAATAGTAATTTCATCGCTGCTAATTAACGTCATGAAACCATCATGGGCCATCACTAACAAACCGGAGTGAATAAACCGGCCAATGATAGCTTCATTGCCTTTAAAAAACAAATTACTTTAATGAAAAAACTATTACTATTTGCGGCTGTTTCTTTTTTTGCAACGGCAGCTATTGCTCAACAGGGGCCAAGACCGATATTTTATTCCATTTCATTTCCAAACGCTGTTCACCACGAGGCAGAAATTGTCATGCTTGTTCCGCAGGCGCCCGATGGCAATTTTAAAGTGCGTATGAGCCGTTCTTCTGCCGGGCGTTATGCAACCCACGAGTTTGGCAAGAACGTTTATAATGTTAAAGCTACCGATACCAAAGGTAAAGCCATCCCTATAAAACAAATTGAAGGCGATGTGTACGAAGTCGGTCCACACCCCGAAACCGTAAAAATAAGCTATACATTATTCGCTAACCTTACCGACGGCACTTATGCAAGCGTTGATCTCAGCCACGCACATTTAAACATGCCTGCCACTTTTATGTGGATCCCAGGTCTGGAAAAACGGGCCATTCAGTTTGCTTTTAACGACCTGGATAAATACGGATGGAGAGTTGCAACACAGCTAAAATTCGATGGAGGTAACGTGTATAGCGCACCCGATATGCAATATATGATGGATAGCCCAACAGAGCTTTCCAACTATAAGATCAGCAGCTGGGATGTTGTAAATTCGGATGGTAAAACAGAAAAGATCAACCTGACCGTCCATTCAGACGATAACCAGGCAGTAGTTGACAATTTTAGTAAGATGGTACAAAAGATGGTATTGGAAGAAAAAGCTGTTTTTGGTGAACTGCCTGCTTACGATTATGGCGAATATACTTTTTTGGATGATGTAAATTCAACTGTATCGGGCGATGGTATGGAGCACCGTAACTCTACCTGTATTGTACAAACTATTGATAAAGTTGAAGGCAACGAAGTACGTTTGCTCGGCACCTTTTCGCACGAATATTTTCATAGCTGGAATGTAAAACGTATCCGTCCAAAATCGTTGGAGCCATTTAACTTTGAGCATGCCAACATGAGCAGTGAACTTTGGTTTGCCGAAGGTTTTACACAATATTATGGTGAATTGCTGCTGGTACGTTCAGGCTTCCAGGGAGTTGACCAATATACAGGTACGCTTGCAGGTTTAATAAACTCGGTATTAAATAAACCAGCTTCGAAAAATTACCCGCCAACTCAAATGAGCCGTTACTCTGTATTTGCCGATGCAGGCGTGTCTATCGACCCGAATAACAACAATAATATTTTTAACTCCTACTATTTTTATGGCGGGGCAACCGCAGTGGCGCTCGATCTTCGTTTACGCAGTGAGTTTAACCTTACGCTGGATGACTATATGCGCACGGTTTGGCTTAATCGCGGTAAGGTGATGAAACCATACACCATCCCTGATTTACAAGCTGACCTGGCACAGGTAACTAAAAATCCAAAGTTTGCAGCCGACTTTTTTAACAAATATATTTATGGGGTTGAAAAAAACGATTACGAAGCGCTGTTGGCAAAAGCCGGATTATTATTGCGGAAAGCAGCGCCGGGGAAAGCATGGGCAGGCCCACTATCTGTAGCTCAGAACCGCGGACGTTCAGGTGCAGCCAGAACTACAGGTGCCGAAGGTTTGCCTATACAGGCCAGCACCGTAATGGGAACCCCGGTTTATAAAGCGGGACTGGATGCAGGTGATATTATTTTAAAGGCCGACGGAAAAGATGTTACTGATGCCAAATCGTTTACTGATATTGTGGCCTCAAAAAACATAGGTGATAAACTGGTTGTTAATTATAAAAACCGCACAGGTGACCACGAAACAACAATAACTTTAGAAGAAAGCCCAAACCTGGAAGTTGTTACCTTTGAAAAAGCAGGTAAAGCATTAACAAAAGAACAGGAAACATTCCGCAACAACTGGTTATCGTCAAAAGTTAAATAAACTACCCTAATGAAAAAATATATAGCATTAACAGCGTTCCTTGCAGTATCGGTTTACAGCTTTGGGCAGGATGTGAATAAGCTTATTAAACAAGCTGATGTAGAGACCGTAATTAAAACGCTGTCGGCAGATGACATGCAGGGCCGTGGTACATTTACACCGGGGATTGAAAAAGCTGCACAATATATTGAAGGTTTATACAAACAGATTGGTTTGGTTCCATTAACCGGAAATACAGATTATCGCCAAAGTTTTACCAAACAGCGCATTATTCCCGGTAAAACATTTGTTAATATAAATGGCAAATTGATACCCCAGGATAGTGTGTTTACTCATACAGGTGCAGCATCAATAAACTGGAGCAACAACAGTGATGTACAAGTTGTTAAATTAGGAAGTGATAAGAATTTTACATCGGAGTACAGGAGTATTACCAGGAGCGGCAAAAAAATGCTTGTTTTAGTAGATGTTCAATTTACAGCGATTTTTGGAGCGATGCGCGACCGCTCAAAAATGGGATCAATTGCGGGCAAATCAAATAGCGATCAGGCACAGGTATTTGTGCTTGGCAATTATGATGATATAAAATCATTCGATGTAAGTTATACCAGCAAGAATGAGCAATCGCCATTATTTAATATCGTTGGTATGATCCCGGGTAAAACTAAACCAGACGAATATGTGGTATTCTCTGGCCATTATGACCATTTAGGGATAATAAGACCAGCCGTAAAAGGCGATAGTATAGCCAATGGGGCCGATGACGATGCCTCAGGTACCACCGCTGTTATAACACTGGCTAAATATTTTAAAAAGTTACATAATAATGCCCGCACTATAATCTTTGTAGCTTTTACAGCAGAAGAGATTGGTGGCTATGGGTCGCAGTATTTTGCTACAAAAGTTGATCCGGATAAAGTGGTGGCTATGTTTAATATCGAGATGATAGGCAAAGCCTCAAAGTTTGGCGAAAATTCGGCTTTTATTACCGGCTTTGAGCGTTCAGATTTTGGTACTATCCTCCAAAAAAACCTGGAAGGCACAGAATTTAAATTCTACCCCGACCCTTATCCGGAGCAAAACCTGTTTTACCGCAGCGATAATGCTTCCCTGGCTGCAGTTGGTGTGCCTGCCCATACTGTATCGACTGATCAGATTGACATAGACAAGCTTTATCATACAGTTGGCGACGAATTCAGTACATTAGACGTAGGCAATATTACTTCAACTATCAGGGCTATTGCATTAAGCTCGAGAGGGATTATTTCCGGGAAGGATACGCCAAAAAGAGTTCCCAAATTAGAGCAAAAACAAAAAAATTAAAAAAATTTAATGCAGAAAATGGAAAATAAACCGCATATAATGCCAGCAGCAGCCGTAAAAGGGATAGCATCGGGCCTTTTAATGATGGCCTGTTTCACCATGATATGGGCCGGCATTGCATACGGCGGTTTGCATGCAGCTACTTATGCACTGGTATTAATTGTATTCCCCTTGCTTGGCATAGTGTTTATTGCAAAGGGAATAGCCTTGTTCAGGATTGCTAAATACTTCCCTATGCTTACTTCAGAGGCTGACATTGCCCGTGAAAAGAAAACGGGAATGTGGTTCGGGATTATTTTTGGTGCCGAGGGCTTAGGTATTTTTGTGGCTATTAATATAGTTACCAACCTTGGTCATGCCGATCTTACAATCCCTGTAATTGCATTGGTGGTAGGCCTGCATTTTTATCCCCTGGCTAAAGTATTCCGGCGGACTGTTGATTATTACCTTGCGACATGGAGTACCATAATTGCCATATGCGGAATTTTGTTTACGCTAAATAATATAATGCCCGTTAATTATGTATCTGCGTTTACAGGCATAGGGATAGCTATCGCAACATCGTGCTATGGGATTTATATGATAGTGAGTGGAAATAAAGCGATTAAACAGTTGCCTGTAGGAACAATTGCATAACCCTGAAAGATGAATTTCTTTAAAGCTCTTTCCGCATCACGTAATCATTCATCCAATATGGCCCGATAGAGATATCTTCTTCATACACTACTACAAAGCCCATTTTTTCGTAAAACGTTTTGGCTTTGTTATAACGGTTTACGTTAAGGTCGAGCGTGTGCTTTCCTGCTTCGAGCGTTTTATTGGCGACTTCGTTTATCAGTATTTTGCCATAGCCTTTGCCCTGGGTTTCAGGCAGGCAATAAAGCTTATGCAGCTTATAAATTTCAGGGTCTTCTTCACGTGGCGAGTATCCGGCAAATGCAACTGGCTTATTATCTTCTATCAGCAGTAAATAGCTTTGGGTATCATTCTCAATTTGTGCCCTGATCTTTTCGGGCGAGTAAATCTCATTGAGCATAAAGCTGATCTGCTCCTTTTCCAGGATAGGCGAATAGGATGGCCACCAGATTTTTTCGGCCAGATCAATTATGGTCTCAACATCATTTAGTGTTGCTTTTCTTATAAAATACATGTATTAAACTTATGCAGAGACGCAATACTTTGCATCTCCTATACTATTAATGATTTTCTTCTTCGTCAATTTTAGTTGAGACCGGTATAGTTTGCCCAACTCCAAAATATTCTTCCAGCTCATTTAGTGTAGATGAACTGGTTGCTATATCTTTAATTATAACTCCTTTTTCCATGAGCAGGATCCGGTCACACACATCGGTTATGTGGTTAAGGTCATGGCTGGAAATAAGGGTAGTAACCCCCTTGTTCTTGTTCAAATCCATTAATATGCTTTTCAGCCTGAATTGGGTACTTGGGTCGATATTGGCAAAAGGTTCATCAAGCATTAACAACTGAGGGTTTTGGAGCAAACATGATGCTACTCCTACTTTGCATTGGTTACCCTTGGATAGATCGCGGATGTATTTGCCTTTCTTTAATATCTCTCCATTAAAGAAATCAGTAAGGCCGGATAAAAAATCGTCAACATGTGCCCGGCTTTGCTGATGCAGCCCACCAATAAAGTAAAAGTATTCTTCAGGGGTAAGGTAATCTATCAAAAACCCTTCATCAAGATATGATGCAGTATAGTTTTTCCAGTTTTCGTGTCCTGCAACAACTTCACCGTCGGACAGAACTTCTCCGGCTTCCGGCCTGATCAGATCAAGGATCATCCGGAAGAGCGTGGTTTTGCCTGCCCCGTTATTACCAACCAGGCCAACGCTTTCACCTTTTTTTATTTCAATATGCGGTATATTTACAACGATAGTGCTGTTGTAAACTTTTTTTAGGTTTTTTATTTCAATCATATTATTTGTTTCTGAACCCTTCGGCAATAGTGTATCTTTTTGTGTGGAAATCGGCTTCCAACTGTTTGATCCAGTAATTTCGGGTAAAAATAAATATTAACCCGATGATAGCTAACAGGGCTAACCCAATGTCGCCATGATGGAAAGCTGCAAACGGACCATAAATTATAAAAGGTGTGATCATTAACGGAAGCGACAATATCCACTGATTACCGCCGAGACCTTCCCAATTAAAGGCTGCACCTCTTGAGAGGTCAATGCGTTTATAATTACGATTGGCAAAAAACAACACAAGGGTAGTATTTACGCCGATATTCCATAAATACATAATAACTTCTATCAGCAGGGTTTTCCAACCAAAGTAAGCATACGGCGTGGTCAGCAGTAAAAAGAATGTAGATATAACCGTGAATAGTAAATACTTGGCTTTCAAAAAATCTGCAAAATTGATTTTATTAACCAGTAAACCATCAAAATGCGAGGCTTGCCAGCTAAACATAAACTGCCCGTAATTAATAATAAAAATACCAGTCATAAACATGCTTACAAATACTTTATAACCTTCGGTATTCATTTTGGGGTTAGTATAAAATATCAGCCCGTAAAACATAATAAACAACCCCATGATAAATGCCGAACGGGAGCGTTTATTGCGGAATACCAGTTTAAGCTCGTTAGCGGTAAGGTCGCCAATGCTGCCAAAGCGGCTCAACAAAGGGTATTCGGTGCTGCTCTTATATTTGGCTGCTTTACGCGCGCCAAGTTCTTCCAGGTAAAGGTTTTGTTTTAGATATGAAAAATTAAGATAATACATTATAGCACCGAGCAATACTGGTAACAGCGCAAATGCCGGATGGGTAATTAAACTGCCAAAAAACAAATAGGATATTTGACGGATTGAAAATAAGTGCCATAAAAAATCGGACAAACCAGTCAATATAATTGCAGCGGCTGCAATCAAAAATACCCAGCCATTCAGGTTCGATTTCCTTTTTATGTATAGGGCCAGGTAATTATTAAATACGGTGAGGCCCGCAATGGAAACTATAAAAGCAAACGCTACCGTCGAGCCTGAATCTGTAGCAATAGTTTTCACTACAAAAGGTACAAACAATATGAAGGGCCAAAGATTGAAAATAGAAAGCAATGCAGTAAAAGCCAGGTACCGCACCAGCGAATTACGTTTTACAGGTAATTGCAGATAAGGTTGTACACGTAATGTGGGCAGTTCCTGTAACTGTAACCGCATAAAAAGATCGAATAAATAATAAAGAAGGATGATCCCTGAAAATGAAACAACAACATCTCCTTTAAAGCCTTCCAAAAGTTTACCGAGATTAAAGCCAATAACACATACTATGCCTAAGAGGTACAGAACCATTAATCCCATCACTACGCGGATAACAATACTTTTACCTGTGTTTTTTGATCGCCAGAAAGCTTTTAACTCGTGCTGGAAGAAAGTAGATGTCATGTATGCTTTATAAATTATATGATGGGTAATAATAGCTAAAAAATTACAGCTTTAGCCTATTTATTACACGTTTTTACTGCCCTTTAGGGGCCCGGGGGCTAATATTTATACCTGTCGCCCCAAAGCTTCTTTAGCTTCTCTTTTGATTCATATTCGCGGGGATTGTTACCTGGGTTATACAGTTTGGTGCCCTTTATAGAATCGGGTAAAAAGTCGAGGTCGGTAAAATTGCCTTCATAGCTATGGGCATATTTGTAATCTTTCCCATAGCCAAGGTTTTTCATGAGTTTAGTAGGCGCATTGCGCAGATGAAGTGGAACAGGCAGATCTCCGGTTTCGCGCACCAATGCCAGGGCAGCCCCAATAGCCGTAGTGGCCGAGTTGCTTTTAGCGGATGTTGCCAGGTAAATGACTGTTTGAGATAATATCAGCTGGGACTCAGGCATCCCGATCACATTTACAGCCTCAAAGCAGCTTTGCGCAAGCAACAGGGCATTAGGGTTAGCATTGCCAATATCTTCGGCAGCTAAAATGAGCATCCGCCGGGCAATGAACAATGGATCTTCGCCGCCAACTATCATCCTTGCCAGCCAGTAAACTGCACCGTTGGGATCGCTTCCCCGCATGGATTTTATAAAGGCCGAAATAATATCATAGTGTTGCTCACCTGCTTTATCATAAAGCGCCATGTTTTGTTGTACATGCTCGAGCACTGCATCGTTGGTAATAGTGATTTTTTTACTGTCGAAAGCATTTACCAGCAGCTCGAAAATATTGAGCAATTTGCGCGCATCTCCGCCTGATAGGCGTAGTAAAGCCTCGTTTTCTTTGATGATGATATTTTTCTTTTGCAATACCTCATCATCCTTCATAGCTTTTTCAAGCAAGCTTACAAGGTCGTCTTCATCTAAAGGCTGCAAAATATAAACCTGGCATCGCGATAGCAAAGCCGATATAACTTCGAAAGAAGGATTTTCGGTAGTGGCGCCAATTAAAGTTACTGTGCCACGCTCCACAGCACCAAGCAATGAATCCTGCTGCGATTTTGAAAAACGGTGAATTTCATCAATAAATAATACAGGCAGTGTTTCACCTTCGGCTTTTAGCAGAGTTGCTTTTTCAATAACCTCGCGTACATCCTTAACCCCCGAATTAATAGCGCTTAATGAAAAGAATGGCCTGTCGAGTGTTTGCGAAATGATATAAGCAAGGGTGGTTTTTCCAACTCCAGGCGGCCCCCAAAACAACATGGAAGGTAATGAACCCGACTCAATTGCCTTGCGCAAAACCGCTCCTGGCCCAACCAAATGTTTTTGCCCTACGTAGTCGTCGAGATTTTTGGGGCGCATGCGCTCGGCTAATGGGGGCAGGTTGTTCATGAAAGTAAAATTGAGAAAAGTAAATGCTAAATCCTAAAAAAGTTAGTAATTTTAAAACAATAATATGACCAATAAGTTTACCCAATCCACCTATCATCCCATCTGCGATGAACTTGCTAAAGCGGATGCCGATCTTGCCGCCATTATTAAGACCTACGGATATCCGCCCTTTTGGTCGCGGCCAAACACATTCGAAACCCTGGTGCATATTATACTTGAGCAGCAGGTTTCGCTGGCATCGGCATTATCAGCCTTAAATAAATTAAAGGAACGATTGCAGGAACTCACCCCGGTGCATTTATTATTGTTAACCGACGAAGAAATGCGGGCATGTTATGTAAGCCGTCAAAAAACTGGTTACCTAAGATACCTGGCAGAGGCCTTAGTAAGCGGACAATTAGATTTAAATAGACTGGAAGATTTGCCTGATGATGTGATCCGCGCAAAATTAGTTGCCCTTAAGGGTATTGGTAACTGGACAGCCGACGTTTACCTGATGTTTGTTTTGCAGCATTCAGACCTATTCCCAATTGGCGATCTTGCGGCTGTAAATGCACTAAAGCGGGTTAAAAAATTGCCTGTGGATGTTACCAGGGAGCAAATGCTGGAAGTAGCGGGTAAATGGCAGCCTTACCGGACAATTGCTACCATGTTGTTATGGCACTATTATTTATCGGCCCCGAAAAAGGGCACATTGATAGTTTAATATCAAACTGCTTCCCACCCCATAATGCCCATTACCCGTAAAAATTCTGGTTGCAACGTGGCTTCAATATGTATGACCTGATTAGTAAGCGGATGTTTGAATGATAATTGGGAAGCATGCAGTAACATGGTGTCCAACTCCCAGCGTTCTTTAAATAACTTATTTTGCTTATTGCAGCCATGCGTACGATCGCCAATTATAGGATGAAATATATGGCTGAAGTGTTTGCGCAACTGGTGCATTCGCCCTGTTTCGGGCTTAGCCTCTACAAGCGAATAACGAGATGTCTGGTGGCTGCCCAATGGTACATCAAGCTCGGCACGGGTAAGCGTCCGGTATTTTGTATATGCTTCCTGCAGGGTTCCATTCTCCTTGCGCAACGGGTAATCTATTTCCTCCTCATCAGGCGTGTGTCCGCGGACTATAGCTAAATACTTTTTATCAACCTTGTTTTCATAAAATTGCTGCTGCATCAGTTTCTCAACATCCTTGCTTAATGCAAACAAAAGTATGCCGCCTGTTTTACGGTCGAGCCTGTGAGCGGGATATACATGGCGGTTAAGCTGGTCGCGCAATAGCTGCAGGGCAAATTCGTCAGCGTCCCGTGCAATAGGCGACCGGTGTACCAGCAAACCATGCGGCTTATTAATGGCTACCAGGTCATCATCCTGAAAAACAATATCGAGTAAGGGCATATCGGCGGCTAAGTTAGCACCTTAAATTTGTTGCTTATAACAATGACATAAGCACGACTAAAAATAAATAATGTTTTTAATGCAACGAATGAAGATAAATGTAGGTCTGTTAGATAAAACCAGACAAAAAAGATTATGAAAACCTATTTCACATTATTTATTGTAGCCTGCCAAAGTGTAGTTGCATTAGCGCAGGACAGCAAAACACCATATCTAACAAAATCATTAGCAAATGATGCCATCAGCAGTGTTGTTGTAAGCACATCAGCAGGAGGTATACAGGTTAGTGGACGCCCAGGCGAGGCAGCAAGGATAGAAGTATACATAACAGGCAATAATGGCCGCGAACTATCAAACGAAGAAGCCAAAAAACGCCTTGATGAAGATTACGACATGAATATTTCTGTTAACGGGCATGAGCTAAGTGCAATTGTAAAGAACAAGCACCAAAACATGACCAATTGGAAACATTCGATAAGCGTATCTTTTAAAATATATGTTCCTGAACATGTTTCAACTGATCTTAAAACCAGTGGGGGCGGCATAAGCCTTGATAATTTAAAAGGCGAAGAAAATTTCAGAACCAGTGGTGGTGGTTTGCAAATTGACAAGCTAAGCGGAAATATTCACGGCTCAACATCCGGCGGCGGTATCAAAGTATCAAACTCAGGCAATAATATCGACCTTAAAACCAGTGGTGGCGGTATAGAAGCAAATAATTGCGATGGTACTATAAAGCTGGTAACATCGGGCGGTGGATTACACCTTGAAAATTTAAAAGGAAATATCAACGCGCATACCAGCGGTGGCGGAGTAGAGGCAAATAATATTGAAGGTGAATTGATCACCAGCACATCTGGCGGTGGGATGGATTTAAGGCAAATGAAATGCAGCCTGGAAGCCAATACAAGCGCCGGCAGTTTAAATGCTCAGATGGTTAAAGTTGGTAAATATCTTAAATTGAGCACCAGTGCTGGAAATATAGACCTGGAATTACCATTAAAACAAGGCCTCGATCTGAATTTAAGGGCCGAAGGAATTAATCCATCGAAAATAAGCGGATTTAACGGAAGCTGGGGTAAAAGCCATGTAAACGGAAGCGTGAATGGCGGCGGCGTACCTGTAGAAGCAAGAGCCACAAGCGGCGATATAAATGTAAAATTTAACTAATTAACTCATCCCTTACAAAAAGACCCATGAAGATTAAGCTTCATGGGCCTTTTTGCGTTTGTTAGGCCCCTAAAAAAATAAAAATAAATTTGCATATAATAAGCATACATATTATATTTGTACATATCAAAAAAACAAATCATTATGTGGACAAGAACTTACACCATGGTAACCAATGAAGTTACAAAAGAACAGATCTGGAAATTATTTGCAGATGTAAATAACTGGCACAATTGGGATACCGCCATTGAGTCGGCAAAGATAGAGGGGCCTTTTGAAGCGGGCAATCATTTTATGTTAAGACCTAAAGGCGGCCCGGATGTGAAAATTAAACTGCTGGAAACAATTGAAAATGAAATGTATGTTGACGTAACCGAGTTTCCTTTAGCAAAAATGTACGACAAGCATTTATTTGAAGACACCCCAGAAGGACTGAGAATCACCAATACTATTTGGGTAAAAGGGATTTTAAGCTTTATTTGGGTTAAACTTGTAGCTCAAAAAATTGTTAACGACACACCGGCTGATATGCTAAAACAGATAAAAGCCGCAAAAAATCTATAAGATGAAAGACAGCGATAATACATTCAGTGTGGAAAGTGCCGAAGACAGCAGCGGATTTTTATTGTGGCAGGTTACCAATCTTTGGCAGCGTGAACTTAAGAAGGCATTGGAGCAATATGATCTTACGCATTCGCAGTATGTTTTGCTGGCAAGCACGCATTGGCTCACCTTACACGGAAAGGATGTAACCCAGGTTTTGCTGTCAACACATACTAAAATCGACCCTATGACAACCTCAACCGTTTTGAGGACGTTACAGACAAAAGGATTATTAGCGCGCAAGGAACACCCGACAGATACCCGGGCGAAAACTGTTGCGCTCACTGATGCAGGCAAAAACGTAATTAAACAGGCAGTTATAACAGTTGAAGATTTCGACCGTAAGTTTTTTTCAGTTTTAGGTAACGATACGGCACTGTTTAATAAAAAACTGGTCGCGTTGCTATCCCTTGAAGGGTTGAAAAGTTAATGAATTATTATATGACCGATGTCAAATAAGAAGTCATTTTTCATATTCCTTCTTATTTAGGAAATTGGCTAATTCATTAATGTGGTCTGTTCCTATTACGTCGGTATTCAGGCGGATCAATTCAGCCCAGCAGGTTTTGGTATCAGGTTCATCCCAGAAGCGGATCTTTTTGCCTGCTGCGTGTACGCTGTCAATAATGCCGGTTAACCTGTTTACGGATTGCTGATCAATTTCACCAGCCCCTTTCCATTTTGAATACCTGGAAAACGGAACACTCACCAAAGCAATTTTTGTAAGTTGCTGTGATGTAAAATCAGTGATATGGTCGACATCAAAATTTAGCCATGCAGGGTAGTTTAACATTACCGCTCCGGGTGGCACCTTGCCTGTCATTACTATGGAGAGCCTCCCGGCGTGGCCAGGATAAGAAAAGTATTTACTGAGCGGTTTAAGTTCAGTAATTACGAGCGGAAGGGTTACTTTGTAATCTTTTTTTATTTCAATAAGCAACCTCAATTTTCTTGCAGTATCGTTCTTTAATTTTATCACTAAAGGATCGATATACATCAATTTCAGCGACCGGCTGGGTGTAATCTCCTTTTCATCATGCGCAACCATTAGCTGCCCGTTAAGAGCAAAAACATCCGCCTCTATCGACCCAAACCCTGCATTGTAAGCCCTGTAAAACGGGATGCTGTTCTTATAATCGTTATGCGAATGAGCGTCAGCAGGAGTATATGTTTTGGTGGAGGTGCGGCAGGAGGTAAGGGCAAAAGAAAATGCCAGTACCGTGGTTATTAATTTAACTGTTTCATTCATTATTGCTCTACTTTTAATCCCAAATATTTTAAAATAGGATTAATAGATAAATCGTTAAGATCAACCTCTTTAAGAATAGATATAACTTTAACTAAATCCTTTTCGTGTACAGCCTCATCGAACTGATGTGTTAAACCACTGAGATATAAACGTTCATTTACGGTCATTCCAGAATAGTCGTGCATATTTCAATATCAAATAAGATTTACGAAGTTTTGAAAACTTCGTAAATCTGTGTTTTTTTAATTCCGAAATCGAACATCCGAACTTTGAAATCCCCCCTACATATTAAACGTCCCGTTTCTTTCCTGCTCCTGGTAGTTTTGTACGGTTTCAATGGCGTTGTCAATCACATCGCTTAATGCTACTATAAACGTGCCGGGGCGGGCAAGGCTCATGGAGTGTTTAATGGCGTCAATTTCTTTTGGTACAACCTCAATAGGCACAGTTGTGCTAACCGATGCAATCCCTTCCTTAAGCAAGCCTACAATGTTTTCGGCAGTACGACCACGCAGGTGTTTTTCCTGCCTGATGATGATGTAATCAAACATTTCTGCCGATAGCTTGCCTAACTCGCGGATGTCCTCATCACGCCTGTCGCCGGTACCGGCTATAATGCCAATTTTTAATGGAGAATCAATATGATCTAAAAATGCCTTTATGCCTTTAAAGCCCGCCGGGTTATGTGCAAAATCGATCATAAAGCGGAAATCTTTAAAATTAAAGATGTTCATTCTGCCCGGGGTTTGCGCTGCAGATGGAATAAATGTTTCGAGCGAGATTTTGATATCCTCGGTCTTAAAATCATAAAGGAAGGTAGCAAGCGTGGCAGCAAGTACGTTCTCTATCATAAACGGCACGGTGCCGCCAAAGGTAACCGGGATAAGCGTGGTACGCTGCACGCGGATTTTCCAGTCGCCTTTTTGTATGGTAACAAAGCCATTTTCGTAAATACAGGCAATGCCACCTTTGCGGCAATGCGATTTAATGACAGCATTGTTTTCGTTCAAACTAAAATAGGCCACCTTGCAATGCGCATTCTTACCCATACGCACACAGTATTCATTGTCGGCATTTAAAACAGCCCAGCCATCCTTTTTTATCGAATCAACCACCACACCCTTTACGCGGGTAAGGTCATCCAGCGTATGGATATCAGCCAGGCCCAAATGGTCTTCCTGTATATTGGTAACTACGCCAATATCGCAAAAACCAAACCCTAAGCCGGCACGTAAAATACCGCCGCGGGCAGTTTCGAGCACCGCAAAATCAACGGTTGGGTCTTTTAAAATAAATTCAGAGCTTACCGGCCCGGTTGTATCACCTTTCAGCATCATGGTATTTTGCACATAGATACCGTCGGATGTAGTGAACCCAACCCTGTGACCATTGTTTTTTACAATATGGGCTATCAGGCGGGTCGTGGTAGTTTTCCCATTAGTACCGGTAACTGCAATAATGGGGATTCTTGCCGATTTACCGGGAGGGTACAGCATATCAATCACATGTCCCGCGACATTGCGCGGCAGGCCCTCGCTTGGCGCTATGTGCATCCTGAAACCGGGTGCAGCGTTTACTTCTAATACTACGCCTCCGTTTTCGGTAAGCGGCTCGGTAAGGTTTTCGGCCATAATATCAATGCCGCAAATATCCAAGCCAATGATCTTCGAGATCCGTTCGCAGATAAAAACATTTTGCGGGTGTACATGGTCGGTTACATCAACAGAAGTTCCCCCGGTGCTGAGGTTGGCGGTCGACTTTACAAAAACCTTTTCGCCTTTTTTAGGTACGGTTTCTAATGTATAACCTTTCTTTTCCAGTAAATCGAGTGTGTCGCGATCGATCGTTATCAGGGTCAGTACATTTTCATGTCCATAACCTCTGCGTGGGTCAGTATTTTCAATATCAATCAGCTGCTGTATAGTAGATACACCATCACCTTTAACATGGGCAGGGTCGCGCAATGCGGCGGCAACCATTTTATTATCTATTACCAATACGCGGAAATCGTATCCGGTAACAAAGCGTTCAACAATTACCCGGCGCGATATGCGGGCAGCATGCTCATAAGCTGCTATAGCATCTTCACGTGTTTTTATGTTGATAGAGATGCCGCGGCCATGATTGCCATCTAATGGTTTAAATACTAATGGGAAACCTACTTTGCGGATAGCTTCATCAACTCCTTCGAGGGATGAAATAGTGATACCTTTGGCAACGGGTATGGCCTGTTCAAGCAGTAAACGTTTAGTTTCGTCTTTATTGCTGGCAATATCAACAGCAATACTGCTGGTCTTCTCTGTCATGGTAGCACGGAAGCGCACCTGGTTTTTACCATAACCCAATTGCACCAATGATTGATTGTTTAGCCGTATCCACGGAATATCCCTCGAAATAGCCTCTTCCACTATCGATCCTGTGCTCGGGCCTAAACGGGTATTTTCGCGGATCTCGCGCATTTTCTGGATATCGCGCTCAAGGTCGTAATCCTCGTTGTTTATTAATGCCTCTGCAATAGCAACGGACGATTCAGCAGCAAAGACCCCCACTTTCTCTTCCAGGTAGGCGAATACCACATTATAAATACCGGGTGTTTTAGTTTCACGTGTGCGGCCAAAACCGGTGTCCATACCTGCAAGAGACTGGATTTCTAACGCGATATGTTCAATTACATGCCCCATCCAGGTACCTGCTATAACGCGCTGAAAAAAACCACCCGGAACACCCGGAGAACACCGGTGAGTATAAAGGCTCGGGATCAGCTTTTCGAGTCTTTCGTAAAAACCTTCAATAGTATTAGTAGGGCGGTTCTCCATATCTTCGAGGTTCAACCGCATCTGGATCAATTTCTTACGGCTCACACTCCAAATGTTCGGGCCACGCAATACTTGTATATTTTCTATCTTCATAGGGATGTTTTGATCTGTAAGGGGGTAATTTTCTTCTAAAACTAAAAAACTTAATAGTCTAATAAAATTTTTAGCACAAAAAAGCATTATTATTTATTACAGCCTGTGTTTATGATGGTTTTTATTTTAATTTGTAATGTGTTAGTTGATTAAGTAAATGATTGATTGGATGTGCGTTGTTTTATTCGGAAATAACAGTCCGATCAGCTAAAAAAACAAAAGATGAGTGTCCCGAAAGGTAAGTTAATAATTATTGGAGGTGCTGTTGATATGGGTACAAACCTGAGCACCCAGGAATATATTGTAAAACCCAATTATCTTAAGTTTTTTGAACAGGGTATATTAAAACGGATAATTACCGAATCTGCCAAACACGAGGGTTCAATAATTGAAGTAATTACTACGGCATCGCAAATACCTGAACTGGTTGGTGAAGAATATATCAATGCCTTTAACCACCTTAATGTTACCCATGTTGGTGTGCTGGATATCAGAAAACGGGAAGACGCTTCCAGCAAGGAATACCTTGACCGGATCCGTAAAGCAGACGTGGTGATGTTTAGTGGCGGCGACCAACTAAGATTAAGCTCTATTTTTGGCGGGACAGAATTTTTACAGATACTAAAAGCCCGTTACCAAAAGGAAAATTTTGTAATTGCTGGCACATCTGCCGGGGCAGCAGCGGCATCAACCAATATGATCTACCGCGGGCAAAGCAATAAAGCATTGATAAAAGGCGAAGTACAGATTACCGCCGGACTTGGCTTTATCGACTCGGTTATTATCGATACACATTTTGTGCAACGTGGCCGTATTGGCAGGTTGTTGTATGCTGTTGCCAGTAATCCCGGTATGTTGGGAATTGGTTTAGGTGAAGATGCAGGACTACTTATCACTGAGGGTACTACAATGGAAGCCATAGGCTCGGGTTTAACTATTTTAGTTAATGGCCGCAAAATGGCCGAAACCAATATTTATGATGTGGAAATGGGTTCACCTGTTTCCATTAAGAACATGCGGGTAAGCGTAATGTCTATTTTTGATAAATATGATCTGTTGCAAAATCAGTTAATCATCAAAAAGACGTTTAAGGTTGAAGACGGGGTGTTTATCAGTGCGCCTGGAAGCTAATGCAATAGATGTGAGGTATGAGATTGAGACTCGAGATAAGAAAGCTCAACGTTTATTTCCCTGTTAACCTCATGAATTACAGATGCAAGATGTTGAATGTGAAACATGGGGAAACTTCTGTCTCATATCTCATATCTCTCATCTCAAATCTAATCTCCTATGAAAATAATAATCCACGGTGGGTTTTTTAGCGAATCGCAAACCAATCAGGAAGTAAAGAAAGCCAAACAGGATGCGCTTGCTGAAATAGTAAAACTTGGCCATAAATACCTGAAAAACCATACGGCAGTCGAAACAGTGGTTTACACTGTGTGCCTGCTTGAAAACTGTGAACTTTTTAATGCAGGCACAGGCTCGCAGATCCAGAGTGATGGCAAAATAAGGCTCAGCGCTTCGTTAATGGATGGCAAAACCATGAAGTTTTCAGGAGTAATTAACGTGGAGGATGTTAAGAATCCAATTTGCATAGCTGAAAAGCTTTTAACTTTTGATGATCGTGTGTTAAGCGGTAAGGGCGCACAGGATTTTGCCCGCGAAAACGGCTTTGAGTATTATAACCCCGAAACACCGCAACGCCGTAAAGAATATGAAAAAAAACTGAGCGATTCCATTCGTTTAGGTACTGTTGGCTGTGTCGCAATTGATATTTACGGAAACCTTGCTGCGGCAACCTCAACAGGTGGTAAAGGCTTTGAAATTCCGGGAAGAGTAAGTGACTCAGCAACAACGGCTGGAAATTATGCCAACGCTTTTGCCGCAATCTCCTGTACCGGGGTAGGTGAAGACATTGTTAGCGGCGCAGTTGCCTCAAATATTGTAACCCGTGTAACCGATGCTATGCCGCTGGCTCTTGCAACAGAAAAAACCCTGAATGAATTAAAGCCTTTTGATGGCTTTGCGGGGATAATCGGCATATCAGCAACTGGCGAGATTTATCATGCTGATACACATCCTTACATGGTTTGGGCAAGCTATGATGATGAGGTTGAAGTGTTTAAATGAGAATAGGGTTTCAGGCTAAGTTTTCGATTGGTACATCAATTAAGGCTCTATCACTTTCTTCTTTTTATAAGCCACCCAAACATAAAATGGAATCCCGGCCATTAGCAATAAAAATCCCCAGTAAACAGTGTTCTGGCCAGATCCGGCAATAGCCCATATAGAATATGCAAAAGCCAAAGTTCCAACCACCATTGCCACGAATAATCCCTTCGATTGTTTTAGCTTAAGCCTCACAATAACATAGGCAGCTGCACAAAAAAGATAAGGTACCAATGTGTTAAGCGTTGACAGCAATATTAAAAATTTAAACTGTTCAACCAATCCCTTGGTATAATTCATCATCATGAACAATGACACAAAAAAGCTGCTGATAATTATCCCCACATAGGGGGCTCCCTTTTTATTTTGAATGCCGAAAACTGCCGGGAACAATTGATCTTTTGCAATGGCATAAGGCAGCTTTCCTTGTATTAGTGTCCATCCGTTGATAGCGCCGAAGGCTGCAATTGCTACGCCTGCGCTGGCCCAGTAACGGGCATTGCTGCCAAACATAATAACAGCTGCATCGGCATAAGGAGTAACTGAATGTTTAAGCTGTTCCTGGGGAATAATACCCATTATACTTATGCTGCCGAGTAAATAAACCAGTGTACATATTAAAAGCCCCAGCATAGTAGCGCGCGATATTGTTTTCCCGGGATTTTCAACGCTGTCGGCAGGTATGGTTGCACATTCTATCCCCACAAATGAAAATAAGGCTATAGTGGCGCTTGCATTTATGGCATCATAAACCGATCCACCACTACTGTTAAAAGGATGAAAGTTTTTAAACCTGATAAAAAATAATCCACCAATAGAAATTACCAATAAGGGGAGTAGTTTTAGGATGGTTGTTATCAACTGCATCCTGCCCGATGAAGTGATACCGCGGGTGTTTATCCACGCCAAAAACCATATAGTGTTTAACCCGGTTAAGATAGCAGCTACCGGATTTGTGCTTAATAGCGGAAAAAAAGTACTCATGGCGCTGACAAACGAAATTACGATAGCTGCCACTGCTGTAATAATGGAAATATAATAACCCCAGGCCACCAGGAATCCCGCAAAATCACCAAAGCCCTGGTGCGTATAAGCATAAGGGCCTCCGGTACTTTTGGGTACCATTTCACTTAACCTGCTAAACACGCGTGCCATAAAAAATGCTCCAATTGCCGAGAATACCCAGCCAAGCAGGCTTATGCTCCCGTAATTGGCCATTGCTGAAGGCACTAAAAATACCCCGGCGCCTATCATACTGCCAACTACAAGAGAAGTGCTTGTCCACAAGCCTAATTTTTTTTGAGGTGTTTCAGCCATTTTTTATTGAATGGGGGTTAGTGGAATGCAACGGGTTATTTAATGGGGAACGGCCATAAATATATATAATTTTTTGAAGGTTAGTTACACCAACTAAACATCTGTAAATAAAAACCCGTAAAAGCGCATAATTTAACAATCAAATGCACAATTCTGCGTTTTGTTGAAAATTATTTACTTTTACAAATTAATTTAAACTTGGGGACAAAGATTAAATGAGATTTATCCTGCTTATTATCTGTTGCATGCTTGGCTTTTCGGCCTCGGCACAATGGTACCGTATAGATTTAAAATTAAAAAAGCACGAACGTTTCCCATTAATTGAATTGCCTCAGGTACCAGAGCATTCCATGGCACGTATAGCAGTTAGAGTTGTTATTAAACCTGTAAAAATTCATTCGTTTATATTGGACCGCAGCGAGTACAGTTACCAGGCTGCCGAGAACCTGGTGATGAAAACTGCTCAGCATAACATGCGTTTCAGGGTATATAATGATGCCAGTTACAACTTTAGCGATCTTGCAAAGCTTTATATCAAACAAAACAGGTATTCGGAGGCAAAATGGTATCTGCTGCAAAGCAATATCATATCGCGCCAGCAAAACGACGATAAACATACTATTGCCAATTTACTGGATCTTGCTACCATAAAATCCGAGCTTGGTGATTACGAACAGGCCCAGCAGGACCTTACAGAAGCACATGATATTGCAGGTGCCAGAGGGTTAAGAGACGATTTATTGGCCATTGAGAAAAAAATGGCATATATCAAACAAAACCGGAATAACGCCCCAAAAACCGATGTTCGCTATGCTGAGGCTCCTTTGAACACTTCAAAAGCCGAAAAATAATTTATTGCCTGAGTTTCAAACAGGTGCCTGCACAATAAATTTGTAACATTATCGTAAAATGTACACGGATTTTGTGAAAACAATTCAAACATTATTGTAATATTGTTATTCATTAAGAGACGGCATTGGGCTGTCTCTTTTTTTTAAATTGACGAATTAAATTTTAGGCATAAGTATTGATGTTTTATATAACCCCCGAATTAAAGAGTGTAAAAGATATGTTCAAAAAATTGTATTTAGTGCTGGTCCTTGGTGCCGCACTTGCGTGTAACGCTAAACCAGCCAAACATATTAAAGTAACCGGTTCGAACGATATTCAGCCGGATGAGCAGCAAAGTATTGTTTGTAAAACAATTGCTACATTAATATCCAATTATAACTACAAAAAGGTTGATCTGAACGATTCGATCTCAACCGTTGTTTATAACAGGTATATAAAAATGATGGACGAAAGCCATAATTACTTTTTGGCTTCGGACATACAGGATTTTGATAAATACAAAACCGTATTGGACGATGATGTAAAAAGCGGCAACCTGAATAACATTTTTTACATATTCAATGTTTATCAGAAACGGTATATCGAGCGTGTAAAATACTCTCTTACCCAGCTGGATAACAATTTTGATTATTCGAAAAGCGATAAATTTACGTATGACCGTGATAACCTGCCATGGGTAACCACAGAAGCTGAATTAAACAGGCTTTGGACTTTACGTGTAAAGTACGATATGCTCAACCTAAAATTGGCAAATCCGGATGTAGCTAAAAACAAAGAAACCTTAAGGAAAAGATACGAAAACTTATTGTCGCAAGCCAATAAGCTAAATAATCAGGATGTTTTCCAGGTGTTTATGGACGCTTTTACCGAAGCTATTGACCCCCATACCAATTATTTTAACCCGGCAAATGCAGCTAATTTTAATATTGATATGTCGCGCCAGTTAGAGGGTATTGCTGCCGGCTTGAATATCGAGAACGAGTTTGTAATTATTAAATCGTTAACTCCGGGCGGCCCTGCTGATAAAAGCAAACAGATAAATGTTGATGACCGTATTATTGGAGTTGCCCAGGGCCCTGGAGGTGAGTTTCAAAACGTTGTTGGCTGGCGCATTGAAAATGCAATAGCATTGATACGCGGTAAAAAAGGCACTATTGTAAGATTGGAGCTTTTACCAAAAGGGACAAGCGTTGGCGGTAAACCAAAAATTGTTGAAATGGTGCGCGAAAAGATCATCCTCAAAGATGAATCAGCCAAAAAAGAAATTAAAACTTATAACGAAAATGGCAAGATCATCAAGATCGGCGTTATTTCTGTTCCGGCTTTCTATATCGACTTTAACGACTATAAATCCGGCAATCCTAACTACAAAAGTACAACACACGATGTTAAGTTGCTTATTGACTCGTTGAAACTGGAGGGTGTTGATGGTATTGTTATGGATATGCGCCAGAATGGCGGTGGTTCATTGCTTGAAGCAGTTGACCTTACAGGCTTATTTATAAAAACAGGCCCTGTTGTACAGGTAAGAAACTCGAACGACCAGATAGAGGTTGATAAAGATGATGATCCATCAATCGCTTATAACGGGCCACTGGCTGTTTTGGTTGATCGTTTCAGTGCATCAGCTACCGAAATTTTTCTCAGGAGCTATACAGGATTACGGTCGTGGTTTAATTATAGGTACCCAAACGTATGGCAAGGGCTCTGTGCAAAATGCTATTGACCTTGATAAGGTTATTCCGCCATCAATGTTACAACGCGCTGCAGAATTGGTTAGCAAAACCAAAAAACCGGTTACTACTGGTAGCCAAAGTGTTTTTGGTCAGCTCAATTTAACAATAGCTAAGTTTTACCGTATAACAGGTAATTCTACACAACATAAAGGCGTTACTCCTGATGTTGAGTTCCCTTCAGTTATTCCTTTGGATAAATATGGCGAAGATACTGAGCCATCAGCCATGCCTTTTGACGTAATTGCAAAAAGTGCTTATACAAAGGTTGGCGATTTCAGTACTGTATTGCCGCAGTTGAAAAAACTTCACGATCAGCGTATGCAAACCAGCCCTAACTATAAGTTTATGCTGGAAGATATAGCTGATTATAAAAAGAAAGAAGCTGAAAAAAGCGTTACTCTTAATGAGCAGAAGCTGAAAGAACAACGCGAAGCAGACGATAAAAAGTTATTTGAAGATAATAACTTACGTAGAGTTGCTATGGGACTTGCCCCATTGAAAAAAGGACAGACAAGGCCTAGAAATGAAGATCTGGACTTTTTAAAACGTGAAGCCGGGCAAATACTGACAGATTATATTAGCCTCGACAGTAAATTTACCAATGCGGTAGTACCAGTTACTAACTAATAAAATTGCTCAATATAATAAACAACAAATCCCGGTTAATGCCGGGATTTGTTGTTTAAAACCAAATTTCAGTATCAGGGTTTAATACTATATGCCAAAAAAACCACTGCTCGAATTTACCGACAAAGGGATTTACTGTGCCGAAGGGAAATTTTACATCGATCCGTGGAAACCGGTTGATGATGCAGTGATAACCCATGCCCACGCTGACCATGCCTATTTGGGCCATAAACATTACCTGGCTCATCATCTCTCTCGAGAAGTTTTGCTATACCGTTTAGGAGAAATTCAATTGCAAACAGTTGAATATGGCGAAAAAGTAATGAAGAACGGTGTGCAGGTATCTCTTTTCCCAGCTGGCCATGTAATAGGTTCGGCACAGGTAAGAGTGGAACATAAAGGAGAAGTATGGGTGGTTTCGGGAGATTATAAAGTAGAAGATGATGGAATCTCAACGCCATTTGAATCTGTACGCTGCCATCATTTTATATCGGAATGTACTTTCGGGATGCCGGTTTACCAATGGAAACCGCAGGCAGATATTTTTAATGATGTAAACAATTGGTGGCGCAGCAATGCAGAACATGGACTGGCTACTGTAATTGTAGGCTACTCATTAGGCAAAGCGCAACGTATATTGCAAAATCTTGATCTTTCCATCGGGAAGGTTTACACACATGGTGTAATTGAAAACACTAACGAGGCATTACGCCGAAATGGGGTAATTCTCAATCCTACAACGAGAATTACTACCGATACCTCAAAAGAAGAAGTCCGTAAGGGGATAATTCTCGCTCCCCCTTCATCAGTTGGCACACCCTGGATGCGAAGGTTTAACCCCTATAGCTTTGGTTATTGCTCTGGCTGGATGGCTATTCGCGGAGCAAAACGGCGCAGGGCTGCTGATCGGGGCTTTGTATTATCAGATCATGCAGATTGGGATGGGTTGGTAAGTGCAATTGATGCAACTGGCTGCGAAACTGTTTATTTAACGCATGGTTATACCGCAGTTTTTAGCAGATACCTGAATGAGATTGGGTTTGATGCGCGTGAAGTCCATACGCTTTATGGAGATGACGAAGGGATAAATAGTGTGCCGGAAGAAGCGCCGGATGAACATAATAAAGCGGAGGTTAAATTATGAAAGCCTTTGCACAATTATTCCTGTCATTAGATGAAACTAACAAAACCAACGAAAAGGTTAAAGTTTTAAAAGATTACTTTAACAATGTGCCTGATACTGATAAAATGCACATGCTTGCCTTGTTTTCAGGGCGTAAACCTAAAAGACAAATTAACTCAACGCTGGTACGCAACTGGGCTATTGAGGCATCCAATATTCCGGCCTGGTTATTTGAAGAAAGTTACCATGTAGTTGGAGACCTTGCTGAAACTATGTCGCTTTTAATGCCGCAAAACAAGGGTAACAGCAATAAAACGTTAACCGAATGGATTGCCGAAATAAATGATTTAAATAATAAAACAGAAGAGGAAAAGAAGCTTTGGCTAATGGACTCATGGGCTATGCTTGATACCAGCGAACGATTTGTGTTTAACAAACTGCTTACCGGCGGCTTTAGGGTTGGAGTATCGCAAAGCCTGGTGATTAAGGCGCTGGCAGATATAACCGGAATTGAAGCCCCCACACTAACCCACAGGATTATGGGTAGCTGGATGCCCGAAACCTACACTTACGAACAACTAACCCAGGAGCAGGGTGCATCGGATGATATTTCACGCCCATATCCATTCTTCCTGGCATATCCTATACAGGAAACATCGGAAAAACAGAAATCCACAGATGAATTGAAATATGCCTTAGGCGATGAAGCTGAATGGCAGGCGGAATGGAAATGGGATGGCATCCGCGCGCAACTCATAAAGCGCGGAGGTAAGATCTTTATATGGAGCAGGGGAGAAGATTTGGCAACTGATAAATTCCCGGAACTGCATCCTTTTTTAAATGCATTGCCTGATGGTACGGCGATTGACGGCGAACTGCTTAGTTTTCAAAACGGATTGCCTATGCCTTTCAATGTATTACAAACCCGTATAGGCCGTAAAAACCTGAATAAAAAGATTTTGGAAGAAAGCCCGGTAGCAGTAATTGCCTATGATTGTCTTGAATTTGAGGGCGAGGATATAAGATATAAATCGCAATCGGAGCGCAGGGAGATATTGGAGGAGTTACAGGCAAATACACCTTTTCCTGAATTTTTCAGGCTTTCGGCGTTGATATCTTTTAATACCTGGGAAGAGCTGGGTAAGATAAGAGAACAATCGCGTGTGATGATTGCCGAAGGTATTATGTTGAAACGTAAAAGTGCCACATACCAGGTTGGACGTAAGCGCGGCGACTGGTGGAAATGGAAGATAGACCCACTCTCGGTTGATGCTGTAATGATCTACGCCCAAAAAGGACACGGCCGCCGTGCTGATTTGTATACCGATTATACATTTGCTGTATGGGATGGAGATAAACTGGTCCCCTTTGCAAAAGCATACAGTGGCCTCACCGATGCCGAGATCAATAAGGTGGATTATTTTATTAAACACAATACCCTTGAAAAATTCGGCCCGGTACGTACAGTAAAACCAGAATTGGTTTTTGAGATAGGCTTTGAAGGGATCAATAAGTCAACCCGGCATAAATCGGGGATTGCTTTACGCTTTCCACGTATTTTAAGATGGCGGCACGATAAGCCCAAAGAAGAAGCAGATACCATTGAGAGTTTGAGGGCATTATTAGGAGAATGATTGTTGATGAGTCTAATCTTTAGCTTAAGTGAGTCAATTAACAAAAAAGTGGGTTTACATGGTTTACACAATTTATGGTTAACATGTGAATAAAAATCTGTTAATCAAATAATTATATTGATTTTTTGAAAAAAACATGGTTTACATTTTTTTGTGCAAACACCACTGAATAAACGTCAATTTATCGATAAAATATTAGTTTTGGTATTAATAATTTAACCTGAGAAAAATGAGCATCCTCCATATCCTTAACGGCGACGCTACCCGGCATAGTTTTGAACAAACCGGACTTGATGGTGATATAATGGTTTGGCGCGAGGTTTTTTCGCAAGGCCCGCTGGAAGAAAATATTTCATCGGCTCATTTCTGGAGAGAACGGGAGGAATGGATTGGCGGAGGGTTTAATGAAACACCCGAAGGTTATCAGCATAAAATGCTTGATGAACTTACCAAACTAAGTGAGCCATATAATGAAATCAACCTGTGGTTTGAGTTCGATCTGCACTGCCAGGCAAACCTGCTTGGTGTTATTGCTTATTTAGAACAAAAGACAGATCTTTCTGCTCCGGTTATCTATTTGATCTGCCCCGGCGATTTTCCGGGAAAGGACGATTTTAAAGGTATGGGCGAATTAAACGGCGAAGAACTGGAATATTTATATGATAATATAAGAGTACAATTAAGTGCTGAGGATTTTGCTATTGCATCTGCAGCCTGGGATGTTTACGTAAGCAATAACCCTGAGAAATTAAGCGCTTATCTTGCAAATACCACCTTTTGGGGTAGTTTCCATCTATTAAAACCTGCATTACAAGCTCAGCTTAAACGTTTGCAGGTAAATGAAAATGGCTTGAACTATGTTGAGCAAAAGCTGGTGGATATTTATAACAACGGTGCTAAAACCCAAGGTGAAATCTATACCGCATTCTGGAAAACTGAAAAGATATACGGAATGGGCGATATGGAAATTGATATTTATCTCAATAGGTTGCAGAAAAAAGGACTGATCAAATTATAAATATGGATAAAACTTATCTCATTAGCGGTGCAGGCAGTGGAATTGGGCGCGCAATAGCGCAGAAATTAAGTAACGATGAATATACCTGCCTTTTACTTGGCCGTAATGAAGCTGCTTTAAAGGAAACGCTAAATACACTTGAAACAAATAATCACCAGATTTTGCTTGCAGATATCCGGGATAAGGAAAGCCTTGCACTCGCAGCTGATCAAATAGATGATATTAAAATAGACGGATTGATTGCCAATTCCGGCGTCGGCGGCGAAAACCATTGGGGCGAGAATGACCGCTGGCACGATATTATTGAAACCAATTTAACCGGTACTTATAATTTTGTAAATACCTTTTTACCTGGTTTAAATAAAACATCAGGCGAAAAACATATCCTTATTACTTCCTCAGTTTTAGCAAGGTTGGGTGTTCCCAATTATTCGGCTTATTGCGCCTCAAAGGCAGGTCTGCTTGGCTTAATGCGTTCGTGGGCGGCGCAATATGCATCACAAAATATACTGGTAAATGCTATTTGTCCCGGTTGGGTTGACACAGATATGGCGCAAAGCGGCTTACAGGGCATTGCCGATGGTATTGGCGTAAGTAAACAGGAGTTTTATGAGATTGCTATGCAAAGCGTACCGTTGAGGCGTATGAGCCGGCCTGAAGAAATTGCTGATCTGGTTGCTTATTTGCTTAGCCAGGGTTCAATAACCGGGCAGGCTATTGATATTAATTGTGGCTCGGTGATGAACAGTTAATATATTCAGACTTACGATGTTTTTAAAACTCCGTAAGTCTGAAATAATGTTGAGGCTTACCACTTATCGCCCCAGGGATCTTTTATATTATACTGCTTTAATACATCAGCAGGTACGCCATCCCATTTACCTGGGGAGTTGCCTACATAACCCAAATCTTCGATGCCGATTTTTGAAGTGAAAAAGCCAGATGCTGTTAAATCCCGCATGCGATTAAAGAATGATACACCTTGTGCCATTTCTGGCTTTGCCTTTTTAGGATAGGCTATTTCAGTTACCATTTCTGTTTGCTGGGCATTGCTGGCATCAACAAATGTTTTACCATAGCGGTTTAAACATTGCAGATCGAGCCAGCGCAGGCCACCACGCATAGGCGTTTGATGCTCGGGCATATCTTTTACAATAAACTCAATAAAAGCAGGTACTTTAGCATCTGATGCACTGCCGGAGCGCGCATCTTTTGGGATAATAATATCGCCAAGTACAGTAATGGTTGCCATTTCGTGATCGTTAAAAAACTTTTCGGCATTCAGTTTTTTCTCCCGTTCAATTTCAAAAGGCTGCCTGCCCGCCTCATCGGCAACGGCTGTTTTATCGGTATTATCTTCGGCTAATTTATTGTTGTTTGGCTTACAGGCTTCCAGCAACATTGTTGTTGAAAGTGTTCCTAAGCCTATGGCTTTGAGTGTGTCGCGTCTGTTCATTTCGTTAGTATCAAATAACTGATTAAACGTTTGTTTTTTTCTTTTGAGATAGAATGTATTCTGCGGTACGCATTGACAGGGCCAGGATGGTCCAGGTAGCGTTTTTATCGCCTTGCTGCACAAACGGTGCGGCGTCAACCACAAATAAATTCTTACAATCATGGGCCTGGCACCATTTGTTTAAGGCCGATTTTTTTAGGATCGTCGCCCATACGTACAGTACCTACTTCGTGGATGATCATACCCGGGGCCTCTAATCCGTAATTGGTTTCCTTGCCTTGCGGCGGTCCATAAATAGCGCCACCCATATTATGCATTATCTCCTGGAAGGTATCCTGCATGTGCTTGGCCTGTTGTATCTCATAATCGCTCCATTTATAACGGAAACGCAATACAGGTATACCGAATTTATCAACCACATCGGGGTCTATCTCGCAATAGTTATCAAAACGTGCAATAGCAGTACCACGCCCGGCCATGCCAAAGCCTGTTCCGTAAAAACGGCGGTAATCATTTTTCAAGTCAGCACCAAAGCCACCGGCCTCTTTCATTTTACCATCCTTGCCCGGCACCACACCATTTTGGTTTTGTATGCCGCCGCTAAAACCATACCCCGGCATGTGTAAGCCACCGCCAAATTCAATATGGTATCCGCGCGGGAAATTCAGCTTCTTATTATCATAAACCCATGGGCCATAAATATGCACGCTGCCTACACCGTCTTCGTTATAACGTTTGCGGTCCATCAGTTCAGGTATCCATCCGCCTGCACTTGATCCTGTCGAATCATGCAGGTAATGACCTACAACACCGCTGCTGTTTGCCAATCCTGCCGGATGTTTGGACGATTTTGAATTAAGCAACAACCTGGCAGATTCTCCGGCGCTGGCGCCTAATATCACTATATTAGCTTTTACCTGGTATTCCTGCATGTCTTCTTTGCTGATGTATGATACGCCGGTGGCCAAACCATTATCATCAGTAAGAACCTCACGTACCATTGCGTTAGCAATAACCTTTAAATTACCCGTTTTTATAGCCGGAATAACAAGGCACGATGAAGACGAAAAATCGCCATAAATTTTACAGCTGCGTCCGCATTGTCCGCAATAAAAACAAGCTCCGCGATCTTTATTCCCCGGTAAAGCTTCTGTTAATACCGAGCCACGGCCTGCAATAACCTTTACTCCCGCTTTGGCAGCTCCTTTTTTAATGTAAAGCTCATTTAAACGGGGTTTTGGCGGCGGAAGGAAAATCCCGTCAGGTTCGTTAGGTAAATTTTCAACCGTGCCGTAAACGCCTATCAGGCGGTCAACTTTATCATAATAAGGTTTAACCTCATCATATGTTATTGGCCAGTCGTCAGTTAAGCCATCCAAATGGTGCCCTTTAAAATCATCA
>JABDFZ010000015.1 GCA_013286325.1 Bacteroidota bacterium
ATTCGCTGCAAAATATATCCTTTAGTATAGCCAATGGCAAACGGCTTTATAATTACCGGATCAGCCTGAAAAGGGAAGTTGATGGATACACTGACAGCGTAGATTTTGGCGAAACAAATGATCAGTTTGTTCTATATAAGGAGTTTTGGAAAAACCCGGGTAAGTATAAGATTACCTTTACCCCAAAGATCCATAAGCATGGCGGAATGCCAATAATACTATTGCACAAGCTGGCTACCAGCATCAGCTTTACTATATTACCCGCTTTGAGCGTTAGCCATAGTATCCCCTTACGGGTTGTAATACTTATGATCTTTATTTTGGCTATGATTATTGCGCTACTATTTACTTATTATAGGCGGAGGCAAAAACGTTTCCTGGAAGCCGAAGCCCAGCGCAGGCAGATAGCCACCTTGCAATTGCAATCGGTACGCTCACAGCTTAACCCGCATTTCATGTTCAATGCGCTGGCAGGCATCCAAAACTTAATGAATAAAAATGAAGTAGAATTGGCTAATAAATACCTTGCCCGGTTTGCCCGCATTACACGCAATGTACTTGATGACGGCAATAAAGAGTTAACAACCATTGAGCATGAAGCCGACCTGCTGAATGATTATTTGCAAATGGAACAAATGCGTTTTGGCTTTGAATTCCGGATTGACATTGATGATATTGACCAGCAAATAGAAATTCCGGCCATGCTGTTACAGCCCTTTGTCGAAAACGCTGTCAAACATGGTGTATCAACCTTAAAAGATAAGGGATTGATAACTATAGGCATCGCCAAAAAAGATGGTGATTTGATAATAAACGTGCAGGATAACGGGAAAGGTTTTAGTAACGATGGAACAACAGGGATTGGGATAAAACTTTGTGAAGAACGGATAAAGCTGCTGAACAGCATCTACAAAAATACCACTATCTTGCTGCATAAGAACTCATTTACTGGTGGCACGCTGATAACAATTGAATTAAAAAACTGGCTGTAAAAAATGAAAGCGCTTATTGTTGACGATGAAGCATCAAACCGGGAAAACCTACAGCAATTATTGCAGAGTTATGCCCCGGATGTGGAAGTAGGCGCTGTTGCGGAAGATGTTGATACGGCGCTAAAAGCTATAATAATGCACCGGCCTGAGTTGGTGTTTTTGGATATTCAATTGTTTCACCAATCGGGTTTTGACCTGTTGAAACAACTGGATGAGATTAATTTTGAGATCATATTTGTTACGGCTTACGATCAGTACGGAATCCAGGCAGTAAAGTTCGCCGCGCTTGATTACCTGCTAAAACCAATAGATATTGACGAGCTTACCGCAGCCATCAGCAAAGCACGCAAAGCCATCAGCCAAAAACAAAAGAACGAGCGCCTGGGTTACCTGCTTGAATATTTAAAAGATGATAACCAGGCAAGGCCCCGCATAGCCCTCCCCCTGTTTGGCGAAACACGCTATGTAAACATTACTGACATTGTTCGCTGTGAGGCTGATAATACCTACACCAGATTTGTATTAAATGGAGGCGAGCAAATTCTGGTATCAAAAACATTAAAGGAGTATGCCGGGATGCTGCTCAATTATGGCTTTTTACGTAGCCATCAGTCGCATCTGGTTAACATAGTATTTATAAAAAGTTGGCTGCGCGAGGATGGCGGCAGCTTGTTGTTAATTGATGGCGCTAAAATCCCTGTTTCAAAGCTTAACCGCGAAAAAGTAAAAGAAATGTTGGCTACACAGTTTAAGTTATAGATGGCTTATAAAAGTCGAAGATTTGAAAACTTTGTAAGTCTTACCGCTCTAAAACACTCTCACTGTCTCCTTAATCCAGCTATCCAGATCTGTCATTTGTTGTGCATTATCTTTTGCCCATTTGGCACTTTCAGGAGTGCTTAAACTAACCAGCCTTGCGAAGGCAGGCGTGTTTGATGATTGCGCCAGCTGATAAAAGTACGCCGCCATATATTTCCGGAAAAAATCATTGCCCGTTTGATTTTCGGCAGCCCGGCCAATAGCAGTAAATATGGCCTTTAACTGCGCAGTTAACAGATCGCCTGCGGTTGCGTATTTTCTTTTGCCGGTTTCGGCCACTGCCTGCGTAATGGCCTGATTAAGGGCATTTGCATTAGCTTCAATAGCGTGCGGTATCATTTCGCCTGGTTCGGGTTTTAATGCACCACCCTGTAATATGTGCTGTATGTTCCCGAAAGCCTCGGCGCTGCGGGCGGTGTTTGGTTCAAGTAAAATAAAGCTGCAAAACCCCAGCAATGCCTGTGCCCGTTTATTTTGATGAAAACTTACCAATGCATACATTCGCTGGCTACTGGCATGTTTTGGGTCGAGCTTTATGGCTTCGATAGCATATTTTTCTGCTTCGGCATACTGTTTACTTTTAAAACAGATCAATCCCAAAAGATCATAAGCGGCGGCATTTAGTTTGGTATCAGCCTTAACTACCTTTTGAAGATAAGGGATGCCTTCTGTTCCTTTATCCGACAAAAATAAAGCGTATGCCATCTGATAATCGGCATACAAATTCCCTGTATCAATTTTTAATGCCTGGCTATATTTATCTATAGCTTCGGCATATTTTTTTTCATCATTCAGCTTCACGCCTTCCTTAACCAAAGCCCTTGCATCTTCATTATTTTGTGCTGATGCTATACTATTAATGGCAAGTATAAAAAGGGCGATTAACGGGTATTGAAGATATTTCATTCCTAAAATTATAAAGATGGATTAACTAAAAGAAAAAATAATTGAAACATTACTTTATTACTGCTGTATAATTTCAGACTTTTGCCATTTACCACGTGAGAAATTTATTTATGAGATTAGTGTACAAGCCAGCTATAGTATTTACCGCCCTACTGTTTATTTTAACCTCCTGTTCCTCAAAACAACAAAACAATAAAGAAGTTAAGCTTCCTGGCCCCAACGCCCCCTTCGATACCAAAGCTTTATTAGCTTATAATCCTAAAAATGCGGACAAAAAGATCGACGAGTTTATGAAGCAATTGCATAAAACCCGTGGCTTTAATGGTAATGTACTGGTTGCAAAACATGGCAAAATAATATACGAGAATGCTATTGGCTGGGCCGATTACCTGCATCGCGACAGCCTGAAAATAAACTCGCGGTTCGAGCTGGCTTCGGTTACCAAAACCATTACATCCACGGCAATTTTAATGTTGCTTGAACAAGGCAAGCTAAGCCTTAACGATGATGTAAAAAAATATTTCCCCGATTTCCCATACGATGGCGTTACCATCCGCTTATTGCTTACCCATCGTTCCGGAATGATGAATTATGTGTATTTTACTGATGACTTGTACCGGGCACAGCATCTCAATCAAAAAAAGGGTATTACCAATGCCGAAGAAATGGCATTGATAGCTAAATACAAGCCAAACCCCTTTAATAAGCCCGATAAAAGGTTTTTATACAACAACTCTAACTTTATGGTGCTTGGCTCTATTATAGAAAAAGTAACAGGGCAATCGTATGCCGATTTTGTGATGACGCATATCTTCAAACCATCAGGTATGGAGCATACAGCTGTTTATTCAAAGGCCGTTTACGATAAGATCCCGGTTGATGTAGTTGGGCACGACAGGGGTCAATGGCGGTATTCAGTCGCTCAGAACTTCCTGGATGGTCCGGTTGGTGATAAAGGGGTTTACAGCACAGTTGGTGACCTTTATCTTTTCGACAGAGCATTACGCAGCGGCAGGCTCTTAAAACAAGCCACAATGGATTCGGCTTATGTTCCCCGCAACCCTATGCTGCATGGGCATTTTAGCTACGGATACGGATGGCGCATTTTTGAATCACCAGGTAAACAGGTAATTTATCATACCGGCTGGTGGCACGGTTTCAGGCATATCTATCTGCGCGATATAAAAGACGACATTACCGTTGTACTCTTAACAAACCTTTCAAACGGCAGCTTGTTAAAACTTGATGATTTGTTTAAAATTGTCGGGATGCCGGTAGTACGCAAAAGTGCCTATAATGGCAATGGCGATACGAGTGATGATTGATTAAATATTGTTGAAGGTTGTACTGTTTGAATGTTGAAACGTTAACTTTAATTTATCAAAACCAACATTACAACTTTTCAACCTTACAACATTAAAACAACAACCCCATGTTCGATAAACTAATGTAGGCCCAGCAAAAGGCTGGCGAAATAAAACAAAGGCTTGATGCCATAACGGTAACAGGCAGCGCAGAAGGCGGAAAAATTACGGTGAACGCTAATGCCAATAAAATAATCCAGTCGGTAGTTATTGATGATGATTTTTTTAAAGAAGCCGATAAGGAACAATTGGAAGAACTACTTGTTATAGCCATAAATAAAGCCATGCAACAGGCAGATAATGTGAGCCAAAGCGAAATGGCAGCTATGACCAAAGATATGTTTGGCGGCCTTGGCGGGTTATTTTAGAAAATTTAAATATTGAATAATGAATGCTAAACATCGAACGCCGAAGTTTATTCTTCACTTCATCATTCAAAATCCAACATTCGGTGTTCGATATTAATAAATCTATTCATTGATATAATAAATCATTCTATGAAAACCACTTTTTACGGGCAGTCGTCCTTTATGATTGAAGCAGGTGGAAAAAAACTGCTATTCGACCCTTTTATCTCTCCAAACCCAATGGCAAAAGATATTGATATCAATAGCCTTAAACCTGATTATATCCTTGTTTCACATGGGCACGGCGACCATGTTGCCGATTTGATAGCCATTCAGAAAAACAGTAATGCAATAGTGATCTGCATAGCCGAAATAGCAAACTGGCTTGGCAAACATGGCATAAATAATGCTCATGGTATGAACATTGGCGGTGGCTTTAATTTTGATTTCGGCCGTGTAAAAATGGTTAATGCCGTGCACTCAAGCACTATGCCTGATGGCGCACCGGGCGGAAACCCTGCCGGGTTTGTCCTTTATGTTGATGGGAAAACCATTTACTACGCAGGCGATACAGCCCTTACCTATGATATGAAGTTACTGGCTGATGAAAACCTTGACTGGGCCTTTTTGCCGATCGGGGATAATTATACTATGGATACCAGCGATGCTATAAAAGCTACGGACTTTATAAATTGCAAAAATGTTATCGGGATGCATTATGATACCTTCCCGGTAATAAAGATTGATAAGAAAGACGCTGTAGAAAAATTTGTAAAAGCGGGGATCAACATAAAATTACCTGAAATAGGCGAAAGCATAGAGCTATAGATACACAAGCCGTTATCCATAACACAACTATTTATTTCAAATAATTCATAAAGCCATTGGGGATACTTCTCCAGTGGCTATTTACTATATTTACTAATCATAGACTGACATTATCAGATGATTACTGAATATAAATCACCGCAATTATTCTTAAATGGTACCGAACATTTTTTGGAGGAGAAAGAAATAGAAAACAATCTTATTTTGGGGATATGTAATGGGTTTGCCAATAAAAGCCAGGTACAGGAAGGCTGTGTATTTATTAATTCCTCCAGGGGTAATAATGTAAAGGCGGCATCAATTAAAACTGCTGCCAAAGCAATTATTGCAGGGGAGACCCCAAAAAGCATATACATAAAAGAATTAGCCGATTACTACCTGGAAAATAATATTGATTTAAAGGGCGTGTTTGGAGAAAATTTTTATGCAAACATGTTTTCTGATTTCTATGGCAAGGAACAATTTATTGATATGACGTTGATAGTTCATAAATTAACGGCTGTAAATAAGTTGCCGCTCGCAACAGGTAAATTTGAAATGGCCAACAGTACAGATATTGATTTGGTAGCCAGATGGTCAATGACATTTGAAGAGGAAAAAAATCCTGCAGTACGAAAAAGTAAGGATCAGGTTCTAAAAATTACACAAGACAAAATTGCTTTAGGAGACGTTTTTAAGTGGACCGACAAAGGTAATGTGGTATGCATAGCTACGATAAACCGCAAAACAAAAAATGCCGGCATAGTTGGGCTTGTGTATACCCCCGAAGAATACAGGAGCAATGGCTATGCAACAAGCCACGTTCAAAAACTGAGCGAATACATTTTAAAAAATGGCTTTAAATATTGTGCGCTTTTTACCGACAAAGCAAATCCCACATCAAATTCTATCTACAAAAAAATTGGATATACGCCAGTTGCTGAGTTTATGGATATCGGATATAAATAGTATTCCCCAACTGGCATAATATAAAAAAAGTCCCCTGAAATTATCAGGGACCTTTTTTAAGGATGTTTCCTATTGTCTTAAATTATAGTGCCGTTTGGTATAACTGCACGTTTTTTTACAATTACAATTCCATCCTGAACGACATACGATCCGTAGTCGCCGTTTTCAAGAGGTTCGCCGCAATTTATCTGCACATCATCACCAATACAAGTGTTCTTATCAATAATTGCATTGCGGATATGGCACCTGTCGCCTATGCCCATAATTGGCGACTGGCTTTCGTGCGATTCCTGTAACTGCTCCAGGGTTTGGTAATTATCGCTACCCATTACATAGCAGTTTTCAATAATTGATTCAAAACCAATACGGCTTCGGATACCAATAATCGAGCGGCTTATCTGGCTGGCATTAATAATGCAACCATCGGCAATAATTACCTTATCTACATGCGTGCCCGACATTTTTGATGGTGGCAGCATCCGCGCACGGGTATAAATAGGGTGCTTATCAAACAAATTAAATTGTGGGATATCGTCGGTCAGGCCAAGGTTAGCTTCAAAAAATGATGGTATGGTACCAATATCGGTCCAATAGCCTTCATACTGGTAACTCAATACCCTATGATTGTTTATTGATTGAGGGATGATCTCCTTACCAAAATCGGTATGGTCATTGCCTTCAAGCAGTTCATATAAAAGCTTGCGGTTAAAGATATATATCCCCATTGATGCAAGGTATAACCTTCCCTCGGCTTCCATTTGCGGGCTAACTTCCGACGCCCAGCTTTCAAAGTTAGTTTTGGGTTTTTCAATAAAGGCTGTTACCATACTTTGGTCGTCCGTCTTCAATATCCCGAACCCCGGCACATCATTGGCATGCACAGGTATAGTTGCTATGGAGATCTCTGCATTTGCAGCAATGTGCTGCTCAATCATCTGTTCAAAATCCATCTGGTATAACTGGTCTCCCGAAAGGATCAGCACATATTCAAAATCATGTACAGCTAAGTGGTGCAAGCTTTGGCGCACAGCATCGGCAGTGCCCTGGTACCAGCCCACATTCGTTGGTGTTTGCTCGGCTGCCAGTATATCAACAAATGCCTCACTGAAATTGCTGAAATGATAGGTATTTTTTATATGCTTGTTAAGCGATGCCGAATTAAACTGCGTTAATACATAAATTCTGTGAATACCCGAATGCAAACAGTTGGAGATCGGGATGTCAACAAGGCGGTATTTACCGGCAATTGGTACAGCCGGTTTTGAACGGGTTGTGGTTAACGGTGCAAGGCGACTGCCTTGTCCGCCACCAAGTACAATGCAAATTACTTTAGATGTCATATAGTTAGATTTAAGCTTTCATAAAGGTTTATATATTCTTTAGCCGACCGGTCCCACGAAAAATCGAGCGACATCATTAATTTGCGGAGGGCTTGCAGGTGTTTGGTATTATCATAAAGTACAAGGGCACGGCTTACAGCAATGCAGATATCTTCAACGCTGGCGTTATTATACCTGATGCCATAACCGCCTTCATCGCCAAAATCAATAACGGTATCTTTCAGGCCACCAGTGCTCCTCACCATTGGTAAAGTTCCGTAACGAAGGGAATATAATTGGTTAAGGCCACATGGTTCAACGCGCGATGGCATCAGCAAAAAGTCGGACCCGGCATAAACCTGGTGCGCAAGCGCCTCGTCATACCCTATAAATGCAGTGCACTGATCAGGATAAAAATCTTTTAGCTGCAGCAACTCGCTTTCCATTTCTTTATCCCCGGCACCCAGCACTAAAAAGTTAAACTTGCCGGGATGTTCGTTAAAGCTTTGCTCCATCGCAGTAGCTAAAAGGTCGGCACCCTTTTCAATAACCAGGCGGCCAATAAATGATACCAATGGCACATCAGGCGATAGGTTAAACCTGCTGCATAAGGCTTCTTTATTTGCCTGTTTGCCTTTTGCCTGCATTTTTATAGAGAATTTTTCGGCGATCATCAGGTCCGTCTTCGGGTCCCATATATCGGTGTCAATTCCGTTTATAATACCAACGCCCTTAGCCTTTTCAAGATAAAATAAGTATTCGAGCCCGTTTGAGTTGATAGTAAGCTCTTCCAGGTAAGTAGGCGAAACGGTTGTGTAACGCCAGCAGCATTTTACCGCACAGGCCAGGGGATTTATGCCGCCTGCCCAGTCGAGCAGTCCTGTTTTTGTAAGGTCGATCTCCGGCAGGTACGAAAGCTTATCCCAACCAAAGGCACCATGATACTGGCCATTATGGATAGTAAATATTGTAGGCGTATCAGCAAGCCTTGTATATAATTTTGAATGATATAATAAAAACGGAACAAGGCCTGAATGATGGTCGTGACAGTGGATGAGGTCAGGCTTTTGCTGTGAGTAGCTTATCCAGTCTAAAAATGCTATCTGGAAGGCGATAAATTGCTCCGTTTCATCCGGATAACTATAAATGTTTTCACGGTCTATCAGCCCCGGGATCTTTACTAAGTATAATTCGAATCCAAGCTTATCCGTTTTTTCTTTTAGTATCTCGAAATACAGCCGCCTTATCCCCAGCAGGGTCGAACTTTGAAAAACCGTTTCAAACTCATTTTCCTGTACAAACTTGCGGTTATAATAGGGCATTACAACAGCCGCCTGCATCCCCAACAGGTTTTGATATTTAGGTAGCGCCCCAACCACATCTGCCAGCCCGCCAACCTTGGCAACGGGATAACACTCGGCACTCAGGTGAAAGATTCTCATAGAAGATTATTATTGGCTCAATTTAAGCAAAGAATTGTTTAAATATAGAACCCCTTGATGCATAATCTGTTTAAAAAAACAATTTTTATTATTTGTTTAGCCGATGTGGCTATTCATTTATAAAATACACGGCTTAAAGCTCATTTTTTAAAATATTAATATTTTTTAAACAGG
The DNA here is from genome assembly GCA_013286325.1 of Bacteroidota bacterium. Taxonomy (GTDB): domain Bacteria; phylum Bacteroidota; class Bacteroidia; order Sphingobacteriales; family Sphingobacteriaceae; genus Mucilaginibacter. The sequence continues at coordinate 9,140 of JABDFZ010000015.1, forward strand.
TTTAGGACAGGTTTTTAAGAAAATGATAATATAAAGAGGGATAGGGATTGATTTTGCAGGAAGTTGCATCAGCAATTATTGTGCATTATCTGTTATTTAAGAAAGCTATGTTGGATTTTAAGATTTGCGAAGTTTTGAAAACTTCGCAAATCTTATATCTGGTTTAATGTGCCTCAAGCCAGTTCAGGCCTGTACCAATCTCAACCATTATTGGTACTGTGGTTTTTATGGCGTTTTTCATGTTCTCCATAATAATAGGTTTCACAATTTCAACCTCATTGTGAGGAACATCAAACACCAACTCGTCATGTACCTGCATAGTCATGCGGGAATCAAGGTTGCGGGCTTTAAATTCGCGGTGAATATTGATCATAGCTATTTTTATCATATCCGCCGCTGAACCTTGGATAGGTGCATTAATAGCATTTCGCTCAGCAAAGCCCCTTACAGTAGCGTTGGCCGAATTAATATCTCTCAGATACCTGCGCCTGCCCATCAGTGTACATACATACCCATTTTCGCGGGCAAAGTTCATGGTATCGCTCATGTAGTTTTTAATACCCGGGAACTGTGCAAAATAGTTTTCAATAATATCAGCTGCTTCCTTCCGTGGAATACCCAGACTTTGGGAAAGGCCAAAAGCCGATTGCCCATAAATAATACCAAAGTTTACAGCCTTTGCATTACGGCGCTGTTCAATGCTTACCTCGTCAAGCCCTATACCATAAACGTTGGCGGCGGTAGCAGTATGGATGTCGAGGTTTTTAACAAAGGCATCCATCATGTTTGCATCCTTGCTGATCTCGGCTATAATACGCAGCTCTATCTGTGAATAATCTGCAGATACAATAGTATGCCCGCTATCGCGTGGGATAAAGGCCTTTCTTACCTCACGACCACGTTCCGTACGGATTGGAATATTTTGCAGGTTCGGATTTGTTGAACTTAACCTCCCTGTTGCGGCTACTGCCTGGTTATAAGAGGTGTGTACACGACCAGTTTTAGGGTTAACCATTGTTGGCAAAGCATCAACATAGGTCGATTTTAGCTTTTGCAGCTGGCGGTAATCTAAAATATCGCGCACTATATCACTTTTTGCAGCAAGCGAAAGCAACACATCCTCACCAGTTTGATATTGGCCTGTTTTGGTCTTTTTAGCTCTAGGGTCTAGCATCAGCTTTTCAAAAAGCACTTCGCCCAGTTGTTTGGGCGATGCAATATTGAAGCGTACACCGGCTTTTTCATAAACTGTTTTTTCAAGTTTAGATATATCGGTTTCCAACTCTTTCGAAAATACTTTTAGCGTATCATGGTCAATGCGTACCCCGGCATATTCAATATCTGCCAGCACATAAATTAGTGGGTGCTCAATCTCATGGATCAGTTTTTCACTTTCAACCTCTTTAAGGCGGGGTTCAAAAATAGTTTTTAACTGCAGGGTGATGTCAGCATCTTCAGCGGCGTATTCTTTTATTTTTTCAATCTCCACATCGCGCATGCTGCCCTGGTTTTTCCCTTTTGCTCCTATCAGTTCGGTTATTGAAACAGGTTTATAGCTGAGGTAATTTTCCGAAAGGATATCCATATTATGACGCGTATCCGGGTCGATAATATAGTGTGCCATCATGGTATCAAACAAATCGCCCTTTACATCAACATCATACCATTTCAACATTAAAATATCGAACTTTAAATTCTGCCCTATTTTACCTATCGAGGCATCTTCCAATACAGGCTTAAATTCATTTACAATACTTTTCACTACTTCCTGATCTTCGGGCACAGGCACATACCAGGCTTCACCGGCTTTTACAGCAAACGACAGCCCTACCAGTTCGCAATGGTTAGCATCGGTTCCGGTAGTTTCTGTATCAAAACAGATGCTTTTGTGCTGTTTTAGTATATTGATCAGTTCCATTCTTTTTTCAACAGTATCCGCTAAATGATATTCATGCGGAACAGTATTGATATTCTTTATTTCGGCAGGGGTTGGCGGTTCGTAAATGTCTTGCACATCAACAGTCATGGAGGTACGGCCATCGGCAACAGGGTTTCCAAAAAGGTCGGTTTGGATAGAAACAGCCTTGGTTTCAGTAATACTGAAATCATCGCCAAACACACGCCTGCCCAGCGTACGGAACTCAAGTTCGGCAAATAATGGCTCTAACAGGTCTTTACTTGGGGCACACATTTCCAAACCAGCCTCATCAAGTTCAACAGGCACATTTAAATTGATGGTTGCCAAACGTTTTGATAGTAACCCTTGTTCGGCAAACTGTTCAACGTTTTCGCGTTGTTTGCCTTTTAATTCGTGACTATGATTAATGATCTCCTCAACGGAGCCATATTGTTTAATAAGCGCTTTGGCTGTTTTTTCGCCAATACCAGGGATACCGGGGATATTATCAACTGCATCGCCCCAAAGTCCTAAAATATCAATAACCTGCTCAACGCGATCTATTTCCCATTTCTCCAATACCTCTTTTACCCCCATTATCTCCATCTCGTTACCCATGCGCGCAGGCTTGTAAACGAAGATATTGTCAGATACCAGCTGTGCAAAATCCTTATCAGGGGTCATGCAATAAACCTGGTACCCTTTTGCTTCGGCTTTTTTGGCCAGGGTACCAATAATATCATCGGCTTCAAAACCATCCGAAGTAATAAGCGGGATATTAAAACCAAGTACAACTTTAAATATATAAGGTATAGCTTTCGACAGATCTTCGGGCATCGCTTCGCGATGGGCCTTATAGGCTTCAAATTCAGTGTGCCGCTCTGTGGGGGCCTCTGTATCAAAAACCACAGCCATGTGTGTTGGCTTCTCTTTTCTCAATACCTCCAGCAGGGTGTTAGTGAAACCCATTATAGCCGATGTATTTAACCCGCCCGATGTAAAGCGCGGGCTTTTACTCAATGCAAAATGCGCCCGGTAAATAAGGGCCATGCCATCCAGAAGAAATAGTTTTTTCATGCTTATGATTACACTGATTTTTTTGATTGCACCAATTTATGGAGTGATTTCACCGATTAACAAGCGCTCATTTTTAAAAAAGTGTGTTTCAAAAATACAATTTATGTTGGTCAATCATTATTTATAATCAACCAAAATCATAAATTCTAATCAGTGTAATCACCTTCAAAAATCGGTGAAATCAAAAGAGTTATTTAAAACTACATTCAGGTATGTGATCATTCACCATTCCTGTAGCCTGCATGTGTGCGTAACATATGGTGGTTCCAAAAAACTTAAAGCCCCGTTTTTTCATATCCTTGCTTATCACATCTGATATGGGCGTACTTGCAGGCGTTAGTCCTGAGTGATTATTAATTGATTTGCCATCCGGCATAAAGCTATACAGGTATTTATCGAACGAACCAAACTCCTTTTGCACTTCTATAAACAGTTTGGCATTATTAATAGCTGCCATTATTTTCAGGCGATTGCGGATAATGCCTGCATCGTTCATTAATCGCTCCACATCAGTATCTGTAAAGGCAGCTACTTTTTTGACATCAAAATCAGCGAATGCATTGCGATAGCCTTCACGGCGGCGCAAAATAGTTATCCAGCTTAAGCCAGCCTGCGCTGATTCAAGTACCAAAAACTCAAAAAGGGTATGGTCATCATGGATCTCTTTACCCCATTCTTCGTCATGATATTTAATGTATAATTCGTCAGTGCCTGCCCAGCGGCAGCGCTTTAAGTCTTGAGCCTTGAGTCGAAAGTCTTGAGTCATTTTAATTGAATTTTTCAGGGTTATTAATCATGTATATCAGTAACCGGGTTACTTCTTCGCTTTGTTGATTTAATTCCTGATATTTCTCATTTGTAATATAATTACAAGCTAATGAAACATCAAGCCATGCTTGTGTTTCTCCATTTTCCATATCAGCATCAGTAAGTTTACTAACAAAATGATTAGGATAGCGTCGTTTCTTATATGCCTCTGCAATTGATGCAAAAACCGATCTTGATGAACGCCTTATCTGGTCAACCAAACTATAAGTTTCTTCTTTAGGAAAGTTTTTAGTAATCGAAAATATTTCCATTGATAAAGCAAACGACTTTTTGTAAGCAATAAGATCCCGGAATGAACTCATAATAAGTTTAAGTTTAAAATCTAAAGTCGTTATTTTTTATGAATTTAAATCTCAAACTTTTGACTTAAGACTTTCAACTCAGGACTTAGGGCTTAAATACAGTTCATCCCAATATTCAACGGCTCTTCGGTAATGTGGAATCACTATCGAACCACCAACCAGATTAGCAATCATAAACACCTCGTTCATTTCATCATGGTTTACGCCTGCTTCGTGGCATTTGCCTAAATGGTATTTTATACAATCGTCACAACGCAAAACCATCGATGCTACCAGGCCCAGCATTTCTTTGGTCTTTACATCTAAAGCCCCATCAGCATAAGTGGTAGTATCCAAAGCAAAAAACCGTTTGATATTAGTATTGGCCGACTCCATTATCCTGTCGTTCATTTTTGTGCGATAGATTTCAAAATCCTCTATAAGTTTTCCCATGGTTTGTAAATTTGCGAGTTAGTGATTTTTGTATTTTGAAACTAAAAAGTAAATGTGATTATTTAAGTGCAAGTTACAATCAAATTAAATTCATTTTTGTAATTTTCCTTTTTCAAAATAAATCCGAAATCGAACATCCGAACTCCGAAACCAAAATCTCATGGAAAGCCTTGCCCCCAATATTTTTGTTAACAACATACATGAAACCATTGCATTTTATGAAGGAATAGGGTTTCAACTGGTTATGACCGTTCCCGAAACCGGCGACGATTTTATATGGGCTATGCTGACTAATGGTAACGTTACTTTTATGTTCCAAACCTTCACCAGCCTGGGCGATGCATTGCCCGAAATAAGCAGACAAAACGGAGCTTCAATGCTTTTGTATATCAACCTGAAAAGTATCCGCCAATTTTTTGAGCTGATAAAAGATAAGGTAAAGGTTTTAAAACCTCTCGAAACCACTTTTTATGGTGCTACTGAGTTTTCCATACTCGACAATAATAACTACGTGCTCACCTTTGCCGAAGACGAATAATGATCGACTTTATAAGAATAGACCATATCCATTTTTGCGTGCCGCCTGAGAGACTTGAAGATGCCAGGCGATTTTATACAGAGATTATAGGCTTACAACAAACCGAAAGGCCAGATCACCTGTTTTCTACTCCCGGTTACTGGTTTAACATTGGCAATGCAGCTTTACACATTGGTGTTGAACCATCTCTTCCCCGCTCAACAAGGCATACTGCATTTGAAGTTATAGATGTTGATGCCGCACGCGAACATTTAGAAAACAACAATGTGGAAATAGTTGAGGAACCACAAATTCCCGGGCGAAAGCGGTTTGCTTTTATCGATCCTTTCGGCAACAGGATTGAATTATTGCAAATGACTGGTTAATAGCATTATAATTTAAAATAAATTGTAATTTAGTAAGGCTAAACACTTTGTATCCTAAATAAAAACAACTTATGAAATTCATTACTTCTAAAATGCATGGCATTATTGACTTATTGATAGTTGTGTTTCTTTTAGCCTCGCCATCTGTTTTTGGTTTTACCGGCACTCTTGCTACTTTCACTTATGTGCTTGGCGGCATACATTTATTACTTACTATTTTAACAAACTTTAATGTTGGCCTTATCAAGGTGATCCCCTTTGCGGTACACGGGGCAATTGAGTTTATGGTAAGTATAGCGCTGATTGTATTGGCTTATACGCTTTTTAAAGACAATGCAGCAGGAAAGCTTTATTATATAAGCTTTGGCACAATAGTATTATTAACATGGCTGCTAACCGACTACAAAGGAAAGTTTGTAAAAATTGCCTGAAAGCTGGTTTATAGCGCCAATTCAATAGATGGATCCCAGAATACGGCTTTAAAGTCCTGTACCTGGTCGTCCTCTACTTTCACACCTTCATTTTCTAACAGCGTTTGCATCAGGTTACCGCCAAAATGGAATTTTGCGGTTAACAAACCCTGTCTGTTTACCACCCTGTGCGCCGGGACTGGCGGTTGCACCCTACCCGCTGCCTGCATAGCATAACCTACCATGCGCGATGAACCTTTAGTACCCAGGTAAGCTGCAATTGCACCATAGCTGGTTACCCTGCCTGCGGGTATCAATCTTGCAACTTCGTAAACGCTGTCGTAAAAATTGGGTTCGGTCATGTTGTTTTAAAACGAAAATTTAAGATAGTTAATATTCTTATTATCCTTTAAATACTTTTTCTCGTAATATGTTTTTATTGAAAGTACTTCATCAGCAAATTCCGAATGATAAAGGTCTTCCGTTTTGATGAACAGGTTCAAGCCTGTTTCAGTTATCTTATCTGCAGTATAGGCATGCAGACCATCGTTATCGGTTTTTAAATTTACAAATCCGCCCGGTTTTAATATCACCTTATACATATCAAGAAAACGCTGCGAAGTAAGCCTCTTCTTCTCGCGGCTTATCTGTGGCTGCGGATCAGGGAATGTTATCCATATCTCGTCAACTTCGCCGGACGCAAAGTATTCCAGTAAAGTCTCGATCTGGATGCGTAAAAAAGCCACATTATCTACCCCATCTTCCAGTGCAGTTTTAGCGCCGCGCCAAATGCGGTTCCCTTTATAGTCAATCCCGATAAAGTTCTTTTCAGGGAACATGGTTGCCAGGTTAACTGTGTACTCACCTTTGCCGCAGGCCAGCTCCAGCACTACCGGATTAGTATTTTTAAAAAACCCGGTGTTCCATTGCCCCTTAAAAGGCTTTCCAGCCTCCAGTTGTAAAACGTTTTTAAAAGTATCTATTTCCGCAAAACGCTTTAATTTATCTTTTCCCACTTAATAATAATTAAAACGCAAAAATAGGTTTTTGAGCGATTTAATTTAAGGTGATTTGAGTTAGCCATTACCGGTAATTTGATCCGCTCTGTTGTTATTAGTGTTATGCCAACCACAAATTGACGTATATTCTTGGATTGAGATTGACTCAATTAACAAAAAAAGTGGGTTTACATGGTTTACATAATTTATGGCTTATCTTCATATATGAATCTGTTAATCAATTATTTAAATTAATTTTTCTGAAAAACGTGGTTTACATTTTTTTGTATAAATTGATGATATAATTCTTTTTGAACCATTATCTTTCTGATTAGAATGATGACTTGGTTTTTAATCATGCAACCTTAAATCCTACAAATCATGGTTCGAACAATCTTCTCACTTCATTATCGAAAGCACCTGCGAAACCGGTAAATAAGGAGCAAGAAGTTTCTTCATAAACTTGCTAAAGAAAATCATCGTTTTTTTTTAAAGCGTTAATTACCTCATCGGTATTTAAAACGGTTGCAAATTCTTCGTTTAACATTGCCAATGCTGTTAAATGGATGGTTTCTGCATCATAATGTTCACCGTTGATCCCTGTTTTTGCAAAGGCGGCAACTGCATCTGCCACTACAAACGTGTTGTAACCAAAGTTTCCTGCCATCCTGGCCGTGGTAGATACGCAATGTTCAGTTGTAAGGCCCACTATAACTACGGTATCAATGTTAGCAGCATCCAGCCGCTGTTGCAGATCAGTGCCGATAAAAGAGCTGTTTACTGATTTCTTTATCACCGGCTCTCCCGGTAAAGGCTTCACAATTTCTTTGAGTGCATTGCCGGGATTACCTTCTGCCAGCATAGAGTCAGGATTTGTTGAGCAATGCTGAATATGAAATAGTGGCAGGTCATTAGTCCGCCAGTAATCAAGCAGTTTACGGGCGTTTACTTCTGCCCCGGGGTTATTACGTTCGCCGCCCCAGTAAGGGGTGTTATCAAAGCCCTGCTGTATGTCAATCAATATCAACGCAGGCCTATTACTTGTTAATGTTTTCATACCTCAAAGTTGCATCTTCTCAGAGGTCGGAATTTTGTTGTGAGGCTTTATTTGTTTGCTTTTATAACACCAGCTCGTTACGTGCGCTTTTAGGTGAAGCGCCAAATCTTTGCTTATAAATTTTTGAAAAATGCGAGATGTTTTCGAACCCGCTGCTGTAAGCTATTGCCGATACCGGATCATTCGAGTTCTTTAGCTGGTACTCAGCATACTCAAGCCTGCGGTTTATTTGCCATTTTACAGGTGTCATGTTAAAACGATCAGTAAACTCCTTTTTAAAGGCGCTCACACTTCGCCCGGTAAGCTTGGCCATATCCTGCAATGAAAGCTGTCTGTTAAAATTGGTTTCCATAAAATAAGCCAGGTCAACCTTTTTATCACTAATCAGGTCTTTAAGAAACGAAACAAAAGTTTTTGACCTGTCGCCAGCCAATACTTGCAGTAATAGCTGATGGGCTACAAATTTTACAATACACCTCGAATACTCCTGCGGATGCAAAATATGCTGAATAGCCTGTGCTACGTTAGCTTTTATAAACTCGGTTGTTTTAAATATAAACGGTGGCAGGTCGGCATTAAGTTTTTCCGGCTTAAATTCCGGAACATGGCTTTCCAGAAAATAATCCACAAACTCGTTTTCCATAAAAATAAGCAGACTGGTGTAATCATCCGACGGAAATAACTGGTAATTGCCACGCCTCCTGAATTGGATCTCTCCGGCAGTAAGATGCTGCACAAAACTGCCATATCTTACATCTATCGAACCAGTTAAGATAACCTCGAGACAATGTGCAGTTTGCAAGGTGTCATCGCACCTGAAAGGTCTCTTTTTATCAATAACGAAACCATACATATCAGCCAGTCGTAACCTGATATGCAAATGATGATCGAGCAGATCTTTAGGAATTTGTATCATCTTAAAAAAATAAGTTCTACTAATCTACATCTTGTAATTCTATCTTTTAAATATTCGGCGAATTGTAACAAATCCATGATGAAACATGCCTGTTCATTCACTCTCACATTTATGTTTAATATATTTATATCCTTAATTAACTGACCAAAATTATCCAGCATGAAAAAACTTTTACTTTTTTGTTGCGTCATGTGCTGTGCCCTGTTAAGCCGGGCACAAGAAACATTCCCGGTAAACGGCGCCTGGGATGTCCGCCCCGGACAGTACGCCTTCACTAATGCCAACATTGTTGTCAGCGCCGATCAAACCATTGCCAATGGCACTTTATTAATTAAAGACAGGCTGATAGAAGCTATCGGAGCTGATGTTAAGATCCCGAAAGGCTATATTACTGTCGATTTGAAAGGGAAATATATTTACCCCGGCCTAATTGATGCTTATACTACTTATGGTATCCCCGAAGCACCCCGCCAGGCATTTGCAGGAGGTGGCTTTGGCCGTGCTGCAGTCCCGGTTTCTACAAAACCTGGCGCTTACGGTTGGAATGAGGCCATAAAGCCCGAAATGAACGCAAAGGCTATATTCCATGGCGATGCTTCAAAAGCCGAGGATTTTAAAAAGAATGGTTTTGGCGCGGTGCAATCATTAATTCGTGATGGTATTGCCCGTGGCACTTCAGTAGTAGTTTCATTGGGCGAAGAGCGCGATAACCAGGTGATGCTGAATGGTGAGGCTGCTGCGCATTACTCGTTCAGCAAAGGTACCGCAGCAACTAACTATCCATCATCATTAATGGGCAGCATTGCTTTGCTGCGCCAAACCTATTACGATGCGCAATGGTATAAAAACCAAAAGGAAGAATATAACATCTCGCTTGATGAGTTTAACCGCACACAATCAATCCCTCAAATTTTTGAGGTGACTGATCAGTTGAGTGTTTTACGCGCCAATAAAATAGGCAAGGAGTTTGGCAAGCAATATATTTTTAAAACCGACGGACAGGAGTATCGCCGTATCGATGCCATGAAGGCAACAGGCGGCAGCTTCATTATCCCGCTTACCTTCCCCGAAGCATTTGACGTTGAAGACCCAATCGATGCACGTAACGTGAGCTACTCGCAAATGAAAGACTGGGAGCTTGCGCCTACTAATCCTGCAGTAATGGAAAAAGCAGGTATAAAATTCGCCATAACTTCATACGGATTACAAAATGCCCGCGATTTCTGGACAAACCTGCGTACTGCAATTGATAACGGGTTAAGCGAAAAACAAGCTTTAAATTCTTTAACGGTTATCCCGGCTGAAATGCTTGGCGTAGCTGATAAAATAGGCACGCTCGCCAAAGGCAAAATGGCCAATTTCATCATCACTTCTGATGACTTGTTTAAAAAAGACAATGTAATATTTGAAAACTGGGTTGAGGGCCGCCAGTATGTAGTAAGCAAAATGGACGTTACCGATCTGCGTGGCAATTATAATTTTGCAAGTGATGCCCTACCGGGTGTTATCCTTAAAATTGGAGGTACGCCAGGTGCTTACGAAGTAAATTTAGAACGCAACGATGCCGATAGCACCCGTGCCCGCGGAACAATTACCCGCACTGGCGATATAGTAAGCATTTACTTCGATCTGAAAAATAAACCAAGCGGAAACGTGAGGTTGAATGGTTATATCACCAAAACATCGCCGTTAACCTTTAACGGGGTTGGCATTCTTCCTGACGGATCTGAAATGAAGTGGACCGCCACTTACGCTAGCGCAGCAACGGCACAGCAGGCCCGCCGCGATCAGCCTAAACAAGCTGTTAATGCCGGTCCGGTGATTTATCCGTTTACTGCTTATGGAAATGCCGAATTGCCAAAAGCTGAAACCGTAATATTTAAAAATGCCACAGTTTGGACAAGCGACAAGGACGGTATCCTCAAAAACACCGACGTGCTGATTGAAAACGGCAAGATCAAAGCTATAGGTAAAGGCCTCTCTGCAGCAAATGCAAAAGTTATTGATGCTACTGGCAAGCACCTGTCACCGGGTATTGTTGATGAGCACTCGCATATTGCAGGTTCGGGAAGCATAAATGAAGGCACCCAGGCTGTTAGCGCCGAGGTAAGAATTGCCGATATTTTAAACTCCGAAGACATCAACCTTTATCGCCAATTAGCGGGAGGTGTAACTACTTCGCATATCCTGCATGGTTCGGCCAATCCTATCGGCGGCCAAACCCAATTGATTAAACATCGCTGGGGAGTATTGCCCGACGAAATGAAATTTGAGGGCGCTGATGGCTTTATAAAATTCGCACTTGGCGAAAACGTTAAGGGAAGTAATAATGGGCCCTCTACCGGGGCTGCCCGTTTCCCGCAAACCCGTATGGGCGTTGAGGAAGTTTATATTGACGAATTTACTCGCGCAAAAGAATATAAGGCAGCACGAGCCATAAAAGGCAGCAATGTTCGCCGCGACATTGAGCTGGATGCCATTGTGGAGATAATGGATGGTAAACGTTTTATCACCTGCCACTCCTATGTGCAATCTGAGATCAACATGCTCATCCATGTTGCCGATTCAATGGGCTTTAAGATTAACACTTTTACCCACATTTTGGAAGGCTATAAAATGGCCGATAAAATGAAGGCCCACAATATTGCAGGTTCAACCTTTAGCGACTGGTGGGCTTACAAAAATGAGGTTGCCGAGGCTATTCCTTATAACGGTGCGCTAATGCACGATATGGGGATTGTTACTGCCTTTAACTCGGACGACGAGGAAATGGCACGCCGCCTTAACCAGGAAGCAGGTAAATCTGTTGCTTATGGAAAACTGAGCGAAGAAGAAGCGTTGAAACTGGTTACCATTAACCCAGCTATTATGCTGCACGTTAATAACCGTGTTGGCAGTATAAAGGTTGGTAAAGATGCCGATCTGGTATTATGGTCTGCCGATCCGCTTTCAATTTACGCTGTTGCCGAAAAAACTTATGTTGACGGTATTCCTTACTGGGACATTGATAAAGATGCCGCTAATCAAAAAGCAATGAAAGCCGATGAAGCAAGGATAATTCAGAAAATGATTGCTGCAAAAAATAAAGGTGCAGTAACACAAAGGCCTGCTGGCCGTCGCCCGCGCAATAATGAAGCGGACGAAGATGATGAATTTGTGTCGGGCGATGGTGATGGACAAAATAATTCGAACGGTAAATAATCCTTAAAGAGAAACAGATATGAAACAGATATTAATTTTTGGAGGATTATTGCTAAGCACTATCCTTACATACGGACAAGCAACTATTTCGCCTGCCAAACCACAAGCCAAGCCCGTTATTATAAAGGGCGGCACTATCCATGTGGGTAACGGGCAGGTAATAAATAATGGCTACATAGCTTTTGATAAAGGCAAAATAACCGCCATTGGCGAAGGCAGCGCAGCCAATACTGCAGGTGCCGATGTTATTGATGCAACTGGCCAACAGATCTATCCTGGTTTTATTTGCCCTTTAACCACACTTGGGCTTGTTGAAATTGAAGAAGGCGCACGTGGTACTGTTGATGATGAAGAAACCGGGGAGCTTAACCCCAACGTGCGTTCAATCGTAGCCTTTAATACCGATTCAAAGGTTATCCCTACGGTTCGTTCAAATGGCATATTACTGGCCCAGCCTACCCCCCAGGGCGGGATACTTTCAGGCCAGTCGTCAGTTGTACAGCTTGATGCCTGGAACTGGCAGGATGCCGCTTATAAAACAGACATTGGTATTCATTTAAACTGGCCTGTTGCCAGGGTACAGGGTCGCAGAAGAACTACGCCAACTCCGGGCGTTCCACAGGAATCACCTGCCGAAAGAGCGCAAAAAGCTATTGATGCTATTGAAAAACTGTTTACCGAAGCTAAAGCTTATGCCGAAATTGCAAAGCCTGAGGCAACCAATATCCGCCTTGAAGCAATGAAAGGTTTGTTTAACGGTACCAAAAAACTGTTTGTAAATGCCGAAGGCGCAAAAGAAATAGTACAGGCTGTGGCGTTTGCCAAAAAGATGGGTATTCAGCTGGTAATAGTTGGTGGCAATGAGTCGTACCTGGTTACTGATGTTTTAAAAGACAATAATGTACCTGTAATATTAAAGGAAACCCAGCGCCTGCCTGACAAAGAGGAAGATGATGTTTACCTGCCATATAAATTACCAAAAATGTTGCAGGATGCAGGTGTTTTATACGGGCTTACCGGTATTGGTTTCTGGCGTCAGCGCAACCTGCCTTTTGAAGCAGGCGAAGCAGTTGGCTATGGCTTAACCAAAGAGCAGGCCATCTCAATGATCACAATAAACAACGCAAAAATATTAGGGATCGATAAAACCACAGGCACGCTCGAAGTTGGAAAAGATGCCAACCTTTTCATTTCAAAAGGCGATGCATTGGATATGATCACTATTGATGTTGACAATGCCTTTATCCAAGGCCGCAGTATCAACTTGGATAATTTGCATAAACAACTGTACAAGAAGTTCGCAGATAAATACGGAGTAAAAGCAAATTTGTAATTATGCTTTAATTACTTGGAGCGCGTGAAGTTTTAAAAACTTCACGCGCTTTTTTATCCGGCAAAACTAAACTTGCCCATCAACACCGCAGGGTTGCTGCCAATCTTTAACGGTTCACCGCACAAGGCTTCGTTTCCTAAAAGGGCAAAAAGAATAGCTTCTTTAGCATCGGGATTGATCCCCAAGTCGCTGGTATCAGCAATAGCTATCCCAGGCAGGGCTTTCTTTAAATAATCAATTACAAAAATATTTTTCACCCCGCCGCCGCTGGTAAATATTTTAATATCGTCAGCCTTAAAATACTGAATTATAAAATCGGCTATTGATTTTGCTGTGAAAGCGCTCAGGGTACAGATCAGGTCCTCATTACTAATAGATGTGGTGTTTGATCTTTGCTGTGCCTCTTCAACGTAAGCCAGGTTAAACAACTCCGGTCCGGTAGTTTTAGGGGCTTGTTCAGCAAAAAAGGGATGGCCTAACAAGGCACTTAACAAGTCTTCGTTTATTTTGCCCGAAAAAGCAATTTCCGAATCTTCGTCATAAGCTTTATTATAGTATTTACAGCAGGCAGCATCTATCAACGTATTGCCTGGGCCGATATCGGTACAAAGAACTTTATTATTATCGCTGTCGGCGGGCAGATAAGTAAGATTGGCAATACCGCCAATATTTAGCAAAATCCTGTTTTCGCCTGGTTTGCTGCCAAGCAATACATCGCCATATAACGCTAAAGGTGCGCCTTCTCCTCCTGCCGCAATATGCTTTTGCCTGAAATCACTTATGGTTAATATCCTGGTTTTTACAGCAAGATGATCGCCATCGCCAATTTGCAGGGTAGCATTGGGATATCCTGCCCGTTTATGCAATCTTTTTGGTGCATGATAGATCGTCTGCCCGTGACTTGCTATAAAATCCACCTCTTCCGGCTTTATTTTCCAGCTATCAAGCGCCTGTAGAACCAGCTCACCATGAAAATTTCCAATATATTCATTAAGCAGACAAATTTTTTCGAGGCTGGCTTCTTTTTTGGCAAAAACCTGCTGCACTTCCTTTTTAAAATCGTTTGTATACGGAATAGTTATAAACTGCAGCAGGGAAAATTTAGTTTGTAAGCCACTGCCTGTAAACCTGCATAGGGCGATATCCAGCCCATCCAGCGAAGTACCCGACATTAAACCGATGCCTGTTTTCTCTGTTTTTTGGGCAATGCCAATAAGTTTTTGCAGATTTTGATTAAGCGCTAACATGGGCTTAAATTACCTAATTGCATGTTATGTACAAAGGTTAAATTAATAACTAAACGAGGACGCAAAGTATAATTTCCTTTATTTTCTCTTTGTAAGATTATTTTTAAACAGATTATAAACATATCTATATATTTGTTTTCACCAAAATTTCACGTCCCAAGCCATTAATCCGGAGTTTTTTCAGACTCAGGGCTAATAACTTAGGACCATACACTCAATAAACAAGATGGCTCGATTAAATTTATTAGAAGAGACGCGGTACGAGAAGTTACCGGTAACGGTTTACAAGAACCAGGGAGAGGGATCTTTGGCAGTAGCAGGACGGATAGCCAGGCTGATCAGAAGCAAGGAGAGCAAAGGCGAGAAGACCGTATTAGGGCTGGCAACCGGGGTAACGCCGATAGGCGTTTATGCCGAGCTGGTGCGCCAGCACAAGGAAGAGGGGCTGAGTTTTAAGAACGTGATCACGTTCAACCTGGATGAGTACTACCCGATGCAGCCCGGTGCGGCCCAGAGTTATGTAACGTTCATGAACGAGAACCTGTTCAGCCATGTAGATATTGATAAGGACAATGTACATATCCCCGACGGCACACTGGGGAAAGAAGAAGTGGCAGCCTTTTGCCTGGACTATGAGAAAAAGATCACCAAACTTGGGGGGCTTGACCTGCAGATCCTGGGTATCGGCCGTACAGGGCACATCGGCTTCAACGAGCCGGGCTCGGCACCCAACTCAGGAACAAGGCTGGTTACCCTGGATGACCTGACCCGCAATGATGCTTCCCGTGACTTTGGTGGTAAACAGAACGTACCTACCAAAGCCATCACCATGGGGATAGGCACCATCTTCAAGGCCCGGGAGATCATCCTGATGGCCTGGAGCCAGAAGAAGGCCCCGATCATTAAAAAAGCAGTAGAAGGAGAGATCTCCGGAGAAGTGCCGGCCACCTACCTGCAGTTATCCGACCATGTGGAGTTTGTACTGGATGAACCCGCAGCCAGCTCGCTGACCAGGATCAATACCCCCTGGCTGGTAAAAGACTGTGTATGGGAGAACAGCCTGAAGAAGAAAGCGGTGATCTGGCTGGCAGACAAGCTGGACAAACCGATCCTGAAACTGACTGAAGAAGATTATAACAACCATGGCATGGCCCAGCTGGCCGTAGAACAGGGACCGGTATACAACATCAATATCGACATCTTTAACCAGCTGCAGCATACCATCACCGGGTGGCCGGGTGGTAAACCGGATGCAGATGACAGCCAAAGGCCGGAAAGGGCGCTGCCGGCAAGGAAACGTTCGATCATCTTCTCCCCGCACCCGGATGATGATGTGATCTCGATGGGCGGTACTTTTATCCGGCTGGTAGACCAGGGACATGATGTGCATGTAGCTTACCAGACCTCGGGTAATACCGCAGTATGGGATGATGATGTATTAAGGTTCGTGGAGTTTGCCATAGATTTTAATAATAGCATAGGCGAAGACAATACTAAACTGAAGACCATCTATGACCAGATGCGGGCTTTCATCCCGACCAAACAACCCAACCAGGTAGATACCAAAGAGATCAGGGATGTAAAAGGGTTTATCCGCAAAACGGAAGCCATCTCGGGGGCAAGGTATGCAGGTTTACCCGACGATCATATCCACTTTATGGCCCTGCCGTTTTATGAAACAGGAAAGATCAAGAAGAACAGTGCCGGCGAGGAGGACATCAGGTTAACCATGGAACTGTTAAACAAAGTAAAACCGCAGCAGGTATTTGCAGCAGGTGACTTTGCAGACCCGAACGGGACACACCTGGTATGTTTCAATATCATCCTTGCTGCACTGAAAAAACTGAGAGAAACAGAGGACTGGGTAAAAGACTGCTGGCTGTGGATGTACCGGGGTGCATGGCTGGAGTTTGAGACTTATGAAATAGAGATGGCAGTACCGCTTTCCCCACAGGAAGTGATCAGAAAAAGGAATGCCATCTTCAAGCACCAGAGCCAAAAGGACCGTCCGGTATTCCCGGGTGATGACGCCAGGGAGTTCTGGGTGAGGGCTGAAGACCGGACCCGCGAAACTGCCCATGCTTATGACAAACTTGGTATGGCTGAATATGAAGCTATGGAAGCTTTTGTAAGGTATATTTTTTGATGTTGTGCTAATAAAAAGAATGATTACACCCGTTAGCAAAATCGGTGTAATCATTTCTCAATCAGTATAATCATAACGCTATATAATTTGTAACTAAAATATTCGTTTTGCATCTTAGCAGAATATTCCCTAATTAAAAATGAATTTAAACCATAAAATTTCAGTAGCGGCCCTGGCTTTGCTGATCGTATCAGGCGGAGCCTTTGCGCAGGTTAAAAAAAAACCAGCGCCATCCCCCAAAAACAAACCGGCTACTGCTGAGCAAAAACATATAAACGCAAATGTTTTGCCTGTTGATCCGGATGTGATCATCGGTAAATTGCCAAACGGATTAACCTATTATGTTCGTAAGAACAGCGAGCCTAAAAACCGTGCTGAGCTATATTTGGTTAATAAAGTTGGTTCGATACTGGAGACTGACGATCAGCAGGGCCTTGCACACTTTACCGAGCACATGGCCTTTAACGGCACGCGCGATTTCCCTAAAAATGATCTGGTGAGTTTTCTACAAAAATCGGGTGTAAAATTTGGCGCCGATTTAAATGCTTATACCTCCTTCGACGAAACGGTTTACCAGTTACCCCTGCCAACCGACAGCACTGCTGTATTTGAAAAGGGATTTAACATACTGGCTAACTGGGCCGCCTACCAAACATTCGACCCAAAAGAAATTGATGCCGAACGTGGTGTTGTATTAGGGGAAAAATTAGCTAATGGTAAAAATGCGCAGGAACGTTTAAGTAATCAAACTTATCCTGTGTTGTTGAATAATTCGAGGTACGCCCAGCGCATCCCGATAGGGAAAGAAGATATCCTTAAAACGTTTAAGCCGGAAACAATTAAAAGTTTTTATACCGATTGGTATCGTCCCGATCTGCAGGCTGTAATTGTTGTAGGTGATTTTGATCCTGCACGCGTAGTTCAGCTGATCAAGCAAAATTTCTCTTCGCTTAAAAATCCGGTAGGCGAAAAACCAAGACCAAATTACACCGTTCCGCCAACACCGGGTACAGTTGTTAAAATTGCTACCGATAAAGAATTTCCATATACGCTTGCCGAAATTATTGTAAAGCACCCGCAAACAATAACCAAAACACCTGCCGACTTTCTGCAAAGCATCCGTATCCAGTTATTTAACCAGATGCTGAATGATCGTATAAGCGAATTAACGCAGAAGCCCACCCCTCCGTTTGTTTACGGGCAAAGCAGTTATGGCCCATTTATTGGCAAACAGGATGCATTTACAACAATTGCTGTTGCCAAACCAGGCGAACTGGAAACCGCTGTAAAAGCCGCGGTTGCCGAAACTGAACGCCTGCGTCGTTTTGGCTTTACCTTAACAGAGCTGGAAAGGGCTAAACAAAGCGCTTTAGTTGGGATTGACAATGCGTACCGCGAAAGAGATAAAACCAGATCGGCAAATTTTGTTGGCGAGTATCAGCAAAACTTCATAACCGGCGATGCTATACCCGGCCTTTCGTACGAGTATAATTTCTATGTAAATAACATTGGCAAGATCACGCTTGAAGAAATGAATTCCCTTGCCGGCAAATTCGTGAGCGACCAAAACAGGGTTATAATTGTGGAAGCTCCTGAAAACGAAAAAGACAAGCTACCAAATGAAAAAACCATATTGGACTGGATTGGCGATGCAGGCAAAAACGTAACGGCTTATGTTGACAATACAAGCGATAAGCCATTGCTTGCCAAGCTTCCCACGGTTGGCAAAATAACTGACGAAAAAGCCGATAGCCTTATCGGGATAACTACGCTTACCTTAAGTAATGGCGTAAAAGTGATATTAAAACCAACCAAGTTTAAAAACGACCAGGTATTAATAAATGGCTACAGCTTTGGCGGTACTTCGCTAGCCAGCGACGAAGATTATACTTCGGCCGAACTTGCCGGTGGTATCATGGGAAGCAGCGGCATTGCTGATTTCACTCAAATTCAGCTAAACAAGATATTAAGTGGCAAAAATGTAAGCGTTTCGCCTTACATAAGCGATGTTGCCCAGGGTATAACTGCCAATACAACGCCAAAAGATTTTGAAACTGCAATGCAGCTGATCTATCTTTATTTCACAAATCCCCGCAAGGATAACGATGTATGGCAGGCCAATATAAGCCAGACAAACGCTTTATTAAAAAACCGCGATCTTAATCCGGGTAGTGTTTTCCAGGACACAATTTCTGCGACACTAAACAATCATAATTTCAGGGAAATGGTGGTAACACCCGAAAGGCTGAATAAAGCCAGTCTGGATAAAGCTTTTGAATTTTATAAAGCGAGATTTGCTGATGCCAGCGGCTTCACATTTACCTTTGTAGGCAATTTTGATGTTGAAGTTTTAAAGCCATACATCAATGCATATCTCGGTAGCTTACCTTCTACCAACAGCAAAGAAACTTATAAAAATTTAAATATTGTTCCGCCTCCCGGAAAGATCGCCAAAACAGTAAATAAAGGTATTGGTGAGAAAGGCAGTGTACAATTAGTATTCAGCGGCGCTTATGATTATAACGAAGCAAACAACATACAAATTGACGCGCTTGAAGAGATACTACAGATAAGGTTGTTAGACCGTCTGCGTGAAAAAGACGGCGGCACCTATGCGCCCGGTGTAAGAGCAAGCTATAAGAAGATCCCGAACAGCCGGTACAGCTTTACTCTTGCTTTCTCATGCGAACCAGCTAAGGTTGATACGCTGATTGCAGATGCTATGGATGAGATAAACAAACTTAAGCAAAGCGGGGCTCAACCGGCAGACATTAATAAGTTTGTTGCCGAAGAAGCACGCTCAACCCAGGTACAATTAAAGGAAAATGTTTTTTGGGCCGGATATTTAGGTGCGGCATCGCAAAACCAGGACAACCCGGATGCTATACTTAACCATGTTAACAGCCTCGGAGGTATAACTGTTCAAAGCACTAAGGACGCTGCTAATAAATATTTAAGCGGTAACAACCTCATTAAATTTATTCTGCTCCCCGAGAAAAGTAAATAAATCGCTGCAAACAATACATACCCCTAAGCGACCTGCCAAAAACAGGTCGCTTTTTTATTTTATCAAAATAGTGAGCAAGAATCGGGTTTAACACCGCATGTAAAGCAGGTAATTTTGTGGTATAAATAACAATTAATTATTAAAGCTATGCATGTTGTAAGTGAGCCATCAATTTTATATTTCGGCACCCCTGTGGTACTGATCGGCACAAAAAATGAAAACGAAACGGATAATTTAGCCCCGATGTCGTCCATATTCTGGCTTGGATGGCGTTGTGTTATCGGGCTGGCAGCACTTTCCAAAACCACTCAGAACCTGATGCGCACAAGGCAATGTGTTTTAAACCTGCCATCGGTAAATGAGGTGGCTGCGGTAAACCGTTTAGCCAAAACCACAGGCTCAAATCCTGTGCCGGAAGGGAAGCTGTTAAGAGATTACCGTTACGAAGAAAACAAATTTTTAATAGCCGGATTAACCAAACAAGAGTCAGACACAATAAACGCACCACGTGTAAAAGAATGCCCGGTACAAATGGAGGCAGTTGTAGAAGCTGTACATGGTTTAGCCGAAGGTGATGTGGAATTAAGGGGAAAGATAGTAACTTTTGAGTTGCGTATACAAAGAGTACATCTTGAAGAAAATATCCTGATGGAAGGCCATACCAACAGGGTTGATCCTGATAAATGGAAACCGTTAATTATGAGCTTCCAGGAGTTTTATAGCCTTGGCGGCAAAGTGCACTCGTCAACTCTGGGTGAAATTCCTGAACATTTATATAATACTAAGGACAGGGAAAGGGTAATAAAGCGTTACGCGTTGAATTAAGCTATAGCAAACTGATACCGATTCGCCCGTCATGCCGAATTATTTCAGCATGACGGGTTAATATTTATTAGATTTTTATCAGACATATAACTTATTGCTTTTTCCGTTGTATATTATTGGCATGATTACAAAGGGGCAGCAAGTCATCAGGGATTGGTACGAGCGCAAGCAGTGGGAGCAATTCGCGTTTCAGCGTGAGATGGAGAGTGCCTATTTGCAGGGTTTCTCTGGTTTGCTGAATGCCCCTACCGGTAGCGGTAAAACATTTGCGCTGTTCCTTCCTTTTCTGGCCGGTTTTATAAATAAATACCCCGATGCCTATACAAGTCAGACCAACAACGGCTTACTAATGCTATGGATCACCCCATTGCGTGCACTAACTAACGATATCAGGAAAGCTATGCAGGAGGTTTGTGACGAAATCGGTCTGCCTTGGCGGATAATGACCCGTACGGGAGATACCTCAGCAGCAGAAAAACAGGCCCTGAAAAAGAAACTACCCGAAGTTTTACTCACCACTCCCGAAAGCCTGCACCTGATGCTTGCCCAAAAAGAATATCCCAAACTATTCAAAAGCCTTCAGGTGGTTGTAATTGATGAATGGCACGAGTTGCTGGGCAGCAAACGTGGCGTACAGGTAGAGTTGGGCTTGAGTAAGTTAAAAGCCTTAAGTCGTGAGTCCGAAGGCTTAAGTAAGGACCCCAAATTAGACTCAAGACTTCAGACTCAGGACTCGAGACTCAAAATATGGGGTATCAGCGCAACCATCGGCAATTTGGAACAGGCGGCCGAAGTGCTTTTGGGTAATGATTTTCCACCGGACAAGATCAAAATGGTGCGGGCTAACCTGGATAAAAAGCTGCTGATCAAATCTATCATTCCCGAAAATATTGAGAACTACTCGTGGGCGGGGCATATCGGCTTAAAACTATTACCACAAGTGATGGAGATTGTAGCGCTGAGCAAAACCACGTTGATATTTACCAACACCCGTTCGCAATCCGAAATCTGGTATCATGCCATTTTAGATAATTACCCGGAGTATGCAGGCATAATGGCTATGCACCACGGCTCGCTGGACAATGAGCTACGCAACTGGGTTGAACAGGCACTGCATGCCGAGGCTTTAAAAGTGGTGGTATGCACTTCGAGCCTGGACCTGGGGGTTGATTTTCGCCCGGTTGATACCGTAATACAGGTTGGCAGCCCTAAAGGGGTTGCCAGGTTTATGCAGCGGGCCGGTCGCAGCGGGCATGCGCCGGGTGCGATTTCAAGGGCTTATTTTGTACCTACACACTCTCTCGAATTGCTGGAAGGTGCGGCATTAAAGCAGGGCATTAAACAAGACATATTTGAAAGCCGCGATCCTTTGCTGCTTACCATGGATGTGTTGATCCAGTATATGGTAACGCTTGCGGTTTCGGAAGGTTTCAGGGCCGATGAATTGTTTAAAGAAGTAAAAGGCACCTATGCTTTTGCCGATATTACACGCAATGAGTTTAACCAGTTGCTTGACTTTATTACTACTGGGGGCAAAACGCTTGCACAGTACGATGAATTTTTAAAGGTCGAAATTGAAAACGGATTATTTAAAGTAAATAACCGCAGGGTAGCCATGCGCCATAGGCTGAGCATAGGTACTATCACCAGCGAATTAAGCATCCGTGTTAAATGGTTGAGCGGCGGCAGTTTGGGCACTATTGAAGAGTCATTTATTTCGAGATTAAAGCCGGGCAATACCTTTTGGTTTGCAGGGCGCAGCCTGGAGTTTGTACGAATAAAAGAGATGTCGGCCTACGTAAAAAAGTCTAACGCAAAAAAGGGAATGATCCCCAGTTGGGCAGGCGGGCGCATGCCTTTGTCATCGCAGCTATCGGCAGTTTTCAGGGATAAGCTGGATGAAGTAGCACATGGAATTGAAAAGGACGAAGAAGTAATTGCCCTAAAACCGTTGTTCGATCTGCAATCCCAGTTGTCACATTTGCCGCAGAGCAATGAGTTTTTAATCGAATCGTTTAAATCACGCGAAGGGCATCATCTTTTGTTTTATCCTTTTGAGGGGAGATTAGTGCATGAAGGAATGGCTTCTTTATTTGCTTACCGCATCAGCAAAATAAAACCGGCAAGTTTTTCTATCGCCATGAATGATTACGGATTTGAATTGCTGGCCGATGAAGACATACCTATTGAGCAGGCGTTGGAAGATGCTTCATTTTTTTCGATAGATAACCTTTTAGAGGATATACAACATAGCTTAAATGCAAATGAAATGGCCCGCAGGCGCTTCAGGGACATTGCCCATATTGGGGGGTTAATATTTACTGGTTACCCCGGTCAGCAGATAAAAAACAAACACCTGCAGGCATCAACATCTCTGTTATTTGAAGTATTCAGTGAATATGAACCTGATAATTTGCTGGTGAGGCAGGCTTATAACGAAGCGCTAGCTTTTCAGTTGGAAGAGTTCAGGCTGAGAATGGCTTTACAGCGTATAATTAAACAAACCATTATATTAAAAACAATCGACCGACCAACACCTTTTGCTTTCCCGATAATGGTTGACAGCCTTGGCCGCGAACGTTTAACCACTGAAACACTGGAAGAACGCATAGCCAAAATGGCTCGTCAATATGGAGCAGATGAGGTTTGGGAAAAGTCGGAAAATATGAATGCCGGAAAACCCCGAAAACCCGGAATTACCAGGAGAAAAGGATTTTAATCAGGATTTTGGTGTTTTTAGTAAAATGATGATCAGCCATATTATGGAAATAACCTGCACCATTAACATACTGCCGGTTATTAACTGACCGCCCGGCCAATGCAGTATTTTAAACATTAAGCCAAGCATCATTCCTGCAAAACTCAGGATAAAAAGCACAAGAGGAAATCTGAAATTAGAAAACATCTACTTAACGCTTTTTTGTTTCCTGTTCTTTATCATTGAAGGCGCTTTATATAGCAGGTAACCAAAGGCTGCTCCCATAAACAAACTGCTCCATGTTTCAGTTTTTGGGTCGAAATTAAATACAGTTATTGTCAACAGGATTATTGCAACTATGCCTACAAACAGGTAAAGGTATTTTTTCATATTGCACAAATGTATTGCTTGGTGTTGTATTAAGCACTAATTTAAAGCAAAAATCGGTAAATAATTTTAATTGCCGTTTCTCATATTTATTTCGCCTATCATCTTCCAGGTAAGTATCAGCCAAAATATTATGCAAGACAGTGAAGGACGGTTGTTATATTTAAATACAATTAATTAGTGTTTTATAAACCCCGGCCATGAAATCATTTTTTATTGTTATTCTATTAGCCTGTACTTTTTTACAGGTAAAACCCAGTTATTCACAATCTGTTTCTGATGAAACAATCTTAACTAAACCGTGGAATGCCTATTGGATAGCAGCACAGAATGAAACCGGGCGGGATTATGGCGTATTTTATTTCCGCAAAAGCATTGATCTGGCGGCTAAACCAACATCATTTATTGTAAAGGTATCGGCAGATAACCGCTATAAATTATATGTAAACGGGTCGCTGGTTTCTGTAGGCCCGGCGCGTGGCGATACTTATTACTGGAACTATGAAAAAATTGACCTCTCTCCTTACCTAAAAGCTGGTAAAAACACTGTCTCCGCTATAGTGTGGAATGAGGCTGAATATCGCCCCGAGGCGCAAATTTCTTTACGCACCGGATTTATTTTACAAGGCAACTCGCCCAGTGAAGAAATATTGAACACCAATAATACCTGGAAATGTATCCGCGATAAAGCTTACCAGCCTATAACAACCGGCATAGGTTATTCTGCTTATTACGTTGCCGGGCCGGGTGAACTGTTAGATATGAACAAAACGATTAAAGGCTGGAATACTACTGATCTTGACGACAGCACCTGGCCAACTGCAGCAATAATGGAGCACGGCAAACCCAAAGGTATGGCAGATGCTTTCGGCTGGATGCTGGTGCCTTCATCACTTCCACAAATGGAACGGACATTGCAGCGCATCCCGGTTTTACGCACGGCTGAAGGTATGAAAGTGCCGGCATCTTTCCCGGTTTCAAAAACTGCAGTAACTATTCCGGCAAATACAACCGCAACCCTGTTGCTCGATCAAACTTATTTAACCAATGCATATTTAACGCTTAACTTCAGTAAAGGTAAAGGTGCCCGGATTTCTCTCACTTATGCCGAAGCCTTGTTTGATAATTTGAAAAAATACGGCCCAAGAAAAGGGAACAGGAATGATATTGAAGGAAAAGATTTTTCGGGCAGGAAAGATAGTTTGATAGCTGATGGCAGCAATGATCAAACATTTACGACACTATACTGGCGCACCTGGCGCTATATCCGTCTCAGGGTACAGACAAAAGATGAACCACTGGTTATTGATGATATTTATGGAACGTTTACAGGTTACCCTTTTCAGTTTAATGCAAAGCTAAAAACAGATAACCCTGAGATGCAAAAAATGCTGGATATAGGCTGGCATACCGCACGGCTCGATGCTATTGAAACCTATATGGATTGCCCCTATTACGAGCAATTGCAATACATTGGCGATGGCCGCATCCAAATGATGGTTTCTTATTACAACAGCGGCGACGACAGGCTGGCCCGTAACGCCATTAACCTGATGGATCATTCGCGCATTGCTGAAGGGCTTACGCTTAGCCGCCATCCTTCTTATAGTCCGCAAATAATATCAACTTTTTCATTGTGGTATATAGGCGTGCTGCACGATTACTGGATGTACCGACCCGATAGCAATTTTGTAAAAGACAAGCTTAGAGGGGGAAGGGCTATACTGGAATTTTTCAGTAAATACCAGCAGCCAAACGGCTCACTAAAAAACACCCCATACTGGACATTTGTTGATTGGGCAGATGGTAAAAGATGGAATAGCGGAATGCCGCCTATCGGAACAAAAGGAGGTTCGGCTATTTTGGACCTGCAACTGCTATTGGCCTACCAAATGCAGGCTGAAATGGAAAGTAAAATAGGGATGCCTTCATTAGCAAATCTGTATCATATTAAAGCCGCACAACTAAAACAAACTATCCAGGATAAATATTGGGACCCGGGTAAAAAACTTTATGCCGATACAGAGGATAAAGATCTTTTTTCGCAGCATGCAAATTCGCTGGCTATATTGGCAGGGTTGGTAAAGGGCGCTGATGCGACAGCTTTGAGTAAAAACATGCTGACAGACGCTACCTTAACTCAATGCACCATTTATTTTAAGTATTATTTACACCAGGCTTTAATAAAAAGCGGGCTTGGTAACAATTATATGCAATGGCTTGATATATGGCGCGACAATATAAAAATGGGCCTAACCACCTGGGCTGAATTTTCCGATTTGCCCAATAGCCGTTCGGACTGCCATGCCTGGGGCTCAAGCCCCAATATTGAGTTTTTCAGAACCATATTGGGTATTGATAGCTATGCATCCGGCTTCAGCAAAATAAAAATTGAACCTCATTTGGGCGACCTTAAAAATGCAAGCGGAGAAATGCCGCATCCAAATGGAAAAGTTGCTGTAGCATATAAATTGAATGCCAATAAATGGAGCATTAAAATAGATCTGCCACAAAAAACATCAGGCATTTTTGTTTGGAAAGGAAAAACCTATTTGTTAAAAACCGGGGAGAACATGTTTAGGATATAATTTAGCATTAAAGGAGAGCTAAACCACTAACTTATACCCTATTCCCCTGATATTGATGATCTCCACCGATGAGTCTTCTTGCAGGTGTTTACGCAGCTTGGTTATAAAAACATCCATGGTGCGGGTGTTAAAAAAGTTGTCATCTCCCCAAAGCTTTAGTAGTACGGCTTTACGGTCGAGTACCTGGTTTTTTTGCTGAATCAACAATGTTAAAAGCTCGTTTTCGCGGTGGGATAATTTACATGCCAGGCGACCATTGAACCACAGTTCCTGTTTGTTCATATAAAAGGTATACCGGCCAATTGCAACATTGTCGGGCATTGTGGCTGATGCTTTTCTGCGTAAAAGTTCATTTAGCCGTAATATCAGTTCTTCCAGGCTGAAGGGCTTTTTCAGGTAATCATTCCCCCCGGTTTCATAGCCTTTTATTACATCCTCGGTTTGTGATTTTGCCGTCAAAAATAAAACTGGCACTTGTTTATCCGTTTTTCGTACCTCTTCAACAAACGTGAAGCCGTCCATAAACGGCATCATCACATCAACAATACAAATATCATAATCATTTTTGCGGATAGCCTCTATACCCAAAACCCCATTAACAGCATGAGTAACTATAAAGTCCCTTTTCGAAAGGCTTTCACTTACAATTTTTGCAAGCTGTAACTCATCCTCAAGCAACAGAACTTTGGCTTGTTTCATGGTAAATAAGTGGTATGCTGATTATAAACTCTGTCCCCTGGCCTTCTTTACTGATTAATGATAAAGTACCCTTATGCTGCTCAACAATGCTTTTGGCATAGCTCAATCCCAATCCATAACCTTTAACATTATGTACATCGCCCGATGGTACACGGAAAAACCTGTCGAAAACTTTATCCTGATATTGCACAGGTATGCCTTTCCCGCTATCGGCAACATGCAATATGATCCGGCCATTTTCCGTATAATATTTTATGTTGATCTCGGCATCCTGGCCGCTATATTTTATGGCGTTATCAAGCAAGTTGGCTACAGCACCGTTTAATAACGCTTCATCGGCCATTATAATTAATTCTTCGTCGTGTGGTTTATAATTGATGAGTGCATTTACCCGTTCCGATTGTGGCTTGTATTGCTGTATCACCCCTTTTATTAGGTGATCGACATTTACCTTAGCCAGATTTAGCCCAGTTTTATCCTGCTCAACAATTACACTTTTTAATATCTGATCTATCAGCTGTGTTAAATTGCCAGCCTGGTAACGGATTATGCCCAGGTATTCATCTACCGAAGTTTTGCTTAGGTTAAAATCCTGTATAGCCTCGGCTGCTATAGTAATAGTGGCAACAGGGGTTTTAAGCTCATGGGTCATATTGTTTACAAAGTCGTTTTTAAGCTTTACCAGTTTCTGTTGAGATAGCAGCGTTTTAACCGTGTACGAAAAGCAAAATATAGTGATGCCAATAAGCAGAAATGAGGTAATTAACAGCCACTTCATTTCCTTTAAGAAATAAGTCCCCGGGCTTTCAAAGCCTGCAAAAACAAACTCTTTTTGATGCGGCCTTTGTAGCCCGGTGTTGATGGTCCGGGTTAAAAATGGCTTTTGCTTATTTGATTTTGGTGGATTCAAACTAAAATCCGCATCAATCCCTTTTAATAAAAGCTCTTGTTTGTAAAATTTAGCTAAGGCTGCTTTATTAAATCTGCTCGAATCCACAGCTTTGCTTATACTATCGCCAAGCCTTTGTGTATAGAAATACACAAACCCATCTTTTAAATTATGCCTCAGTATGGAATCGCCCATATGATTAATAAAAACAAGCTTCGCTTTCGGCGTGATCTGGCGTAATTTTTCTTTAAAATCCCTTAGGCCGAGGCTTACTCCTTTTTCTTTTTTTGTGTACGGATGGGTATCCTTTAAATGAAAAACAGTGGAGCTGTCCCTGTTTTCAATATCACAGGTAATAGTCACAAACGATGTATCAGCCATCCAGCTTTTAAAGCGGGCTACAATTTTTTGCTCCCGCTGGTCCATTTCTTTGTCAATGGCAGTGTTCAACGCTTCATTAATATCATGGTTAAAAGTTTTAACCGTATTTTTATAATTCTGATAATTCCAGTACAGTTGTAAACCGGTAATACCGGTAACACAGGCCGACATCAATATCAAAATTAAAATAATGCGTTTCTTCATCGGTATAAAAGTAATACCTCTATAATTTATTAAAGAAAGTGTTAACACTAATTAACTGTGCTTAACCTGCATTAACCTTTCCGTTATGGTATTATGCCGTTTTTTGAAAGAAAAACCTGTATGAAAAAATTAACCTTATTATTTATCCTGATAACCAGCTGTGCCTTTTCCCAGGTTAAAAATGGTGAGCAAGTTCCGGATATCAATTTTCAGCCTATATTAAATGCACCCGTTAAACAGGCTAAGCTTAGCGAATTAAAAGGCCAAGTGGTTTTAATTGAGTTTTGGGCAACCTGGTGCGGCTCGTGTATTGTAGCTATGCCGCATTTAAAACAATTACAGGAAAAATATCCTGGTAAGCTTCAGGTTATTACAATTACTGATGAAACCGTTAAACGTACTGGTCAGTATTTGGCTGTTAAACCATCAAATTTATGGTTTGCGATAGATACCGGAAGTTTAATAACTAAATTATTCCCTCATCAGCTTATCCCGCACAGCGTACTTATTGGTGCCGATGGAAAACTGATTGCCAATACCAGCCCGGAACTGGTTACTGATAAGGTAATCGACAGCCTGCTGCATAGAAAACAGATCCACCTTGCTGAAAAGAAAGACAATCCGATGGATTATGAAGAGATTATTAAAACTTATTTCTTTGCTGCTGATACCGTTAAAACCCGCTTCATCATGTTACCTCAAATTAAAGGGGCTCCTGGGGTAAGTACAACCTGGCTAATGGACAGTACTTTTAACGGCAGAAGACTAACCTGCTTAAATTTAGACCTAACAACGCTTTATCGTTTAGCCAATAATAATTTTCCATATAGTCGGATGATTGATAAAAGAGGTGAGGGTAAAAATGCACCTTCTTATTGTTTGGATTTGATTGTTGCCGATAAAAAAGACTTACAGCCTGCTCTTCAAAGAGAACTTTCAAAACGGTTTGACCTGCAGGCAAAGGTTGAACAGCAAACAAAGGATGTTTATGTCTTAAAGATAACCGACCCGGAGAAATTTAAAAAAATCACTCATAATACTTCGGGTAAAAGAACTTATGCTGCCAGCCATGGTTCAATTGACCAACAGAATATGACAATGAAAGACTTTGCCGACTATCTGGAGAGCTATGGTACAGGCCGCTTGCCTGTACTGGATGAAACAGGCAATAATGAAAAATTCGACATAAAATTCTCCTTTCAGCCCGAAAACCCTGCAAGCCTTACGCAAATATTAACAGATATGGGATTAGGTTGGGAGAAGCAGCAACGCAAGGTTGATATGCTGGTGATATATAAACAAAAAACCAGTTAATATCCGGTCGGAAAAATCTTGTTTCAAACAATTACGAAAAAGGGCTCGCGTGGGCTCTTTTTCTGTTTTTAAGCCCTTTTTGCAACCACATTGTAAAAAGCATATAAGCATGACATAAAGAAAACAATAAGTTAAGCTTAATGTTATTCTTTAATTGTTTATTTGGCTTCGATAATTGTGTATTATTAATAATTAATTAGCATATAATTGTGATATTTACACCTCCAAATTGTAATTCATTTATTCATCAATATACATCTGTGCCAAGCCGTTTTTAATGAAATCAACCTCTCAGCAATTAAAAGTCCTCTCACTTGATATCGGAGGCTCACACATCAAAGGAACAATCCTTAACGAAAAAGGCGAACTGCAAAAGAAATATGAAAAGGTAGTAACGCCTGTTCCTGCAAGCCCCGAAAACCTTATCAATTCGATAAAAACATTAGTAAAGGACTTCCCCGAGTATAACAAGGTTTCGGTTGGCTTTCCCGGCTATGTAAAACACGGTGTAATTAAAACAGCGCCAAATCTTAGCAATGAGCTTTGGAAAGATTTCGACCTGGCTAATAAGCTAAAAGAAGTTTTAGGCGCCGATACGCAGGTAGTTAATGATGCAGATATGCAAGGCCTGGGGGTTGTTAATGGCACCGGTCTTGAGCTGGTAATTACACTGGGTACAGGCTTTGGAACGGCCTTATTATTGGATGGAAATTTATTACCCCATCTTGAATTTGCCCATCAGCCTGTTGGCAAGGTAAAATCATACGATAAATATATTGGCGAAGCCGCACTTGAAAAAGAGGGCGAAAAGAAGTGGAACAAACGGATGCAAAAGGTTTTTGAAGTTTTGAAAACTGTATTCAATTATGATTATTTATATATTGGCGGAGGCAACTCGGATAAGCTTACATTCAAGTTAGACAAGAACATGAAAATTGTATCGAATGCCGACGGAATAAAAGGCGGCGCCAGATTGTGGCTAAAT